>NZ_JBHSEB010000034.1:12653-85050 GCF_042651925.1 Catenibacterium sp. GCM10023432
AAGAATTCTCGATCCACGATCAAAGCTGGGCATTTATGATCACCTTCATACATACTATGAACAGCCACATTATCTTTATGAATCATCGCTCAGATTCATGAGCCTTCTCGCAGGACACTTTGATGACTATATCACCCACCTCTATGAGGCAAGCAACAGTATCATCAGAAGAGATACCTCTGTGTGCTACTTTGACTGTACCAACTACTATTTCGAGATAGAAACAGCCGATGATGATTATGTGGATGAGGTCACCGGAGAGGTATCTTCCGCTTTAAGAAAATATGGAATATCCAAGCAGCATCAGCCCAGTCCTATCGTGCAGATGGGATTGTTCATCGATGCTCAGGGAATCCCTCTTTCCATGTGCATCAATCCCGGAAATCAGAACGAGCAGCTATGCGCCACATCCACTGAGAAAAAGATGATAAGATCATTTAGAGACAAAAGGCTTATATACTGTGCCGATGCCGGTCTTGGATCGATGGACATTAGAAGATTCAACTCCTTTGGAAGCAGAGCCTTCATCGTCACCCAGTCCATAAAGAAGTTGTCAAACCCACTTCAGAAAGCCGTGTTCAATGATGACGGCTATAGATTATTATCAAATAATATGCCGAAGACTCTGAAAGAAATGCGTGAATTTGACAGAATGGATGAATCAAACAGATTGCTTTATGATGATGTAGTATATAAAGTCATTCCTGCCGATAAGGCCATAGATCTTGGATTTACCGAGGAATATGAAACATCCTGCGGAAATACAAAAGAGAAGAAGTCCAAAGGAAAGCTGAAGCAGTATGTGATCGTAACATTCTCAAGAAAAGCCATGGAGTATCAGAGATATGTAAGAAACAGACAGATAGAGCGTGCAAGAAGACTGATAAGCAGCAACAAGGTTGATGATCTGAAAAAGAATCCCAACGATCCGAAGAGATTTATAAAAAGAGACAAAAATGATAAGGATAGATACTATATCGATGAGGAGAAGATAAAAAAAGAAGAGATGTTTGATGGATTCTATGCAGTAGCTACCAATCTTGATGCAGAAGATAACGCTAAAGAAATCATCAGAATCAACTCACAGAGATATAGAATAGAAGACTGCTTCAGAGTCCTCAAGACAAATTTCAAGGCAAGACCAGTAAATCACAGAAGGGACGACAGAATAATCGCTCACTTCATGACATGCTACACTGCACTTCTTATCCAAAGGATAATTGAGGTCAAGCTCAATAGAAATGGCAGACACTTCACCACCGATGATATAATAGAGAACCTGAAAAATATGAATGTGGTGAACAACCATGATCTGTACTATCAGGCAACATATACAAGCAGTGCGATCTGTGATGCATTAAACGATACATTCAGGTTGGATCTCGACAAAGAATACTATCAGCCCAAGGATCTCAATAAAAAAATCAAAAAAATTTCATAAGAAGCTTCCCATACAACAATTTTAAAAGGGAGAAAAACGCCCTTAAACAGGCACTTTTCTCCCTTTTTTACATACCCAACTGTCAAAAACAGGATAATACTTCATATTCTATATACCTCCAAGAAACATTATATTACATATTACACTTCCACGCTATGAAAAAAGTTCTTTTTGTATCTTTTCTAACTGTTCCGGTAATTGTGAAGTAACCGTTTTACCTTTTAAGTAACTCATAGAGCCTATCGGATCCACAAAAGTTAATCGATAAGCATGGAGGAACTGATGATTGAGATGAAACTTCTTCTTTACTTCCTTATTCCATTCAAAATCTCCATATTTACTATCACCCATAACTGGATGTCCTGTCGCACTTAAATGGATACGAATCTGATGTGTACGGCCAGTGATGAGCTGTACTTCTACTAAAGAGCATGTAGAACATCTTTTTAAGACATGCACTATTGTTTTCATAGATAAAGCCCCCGGTGTATCTTTCTTTACTAAATACATCTTTCCTTCATCTTCATTCTTTTTGACATATCCTGATAATGTGGCATCCTTCATATGTCCCATCCCAATAGTAAGATACTTCTTTTCAATGCCTTGTCTTGTTTTCATCATTGTATTTAAATCCTGAAGTGCGCGCATATCTTTACCAAAAATCACAAGTCCACTTGTATTACGGTCTAAGCGATGCACTGGACCTGGTGTAAAGCTGATATTCTTTTCTGGATCATATTCACCCTTCTGATATAAATAAGTGAGTACCTGGTTAGATAATGTATTCACTGATTCATTAATATCTTCATGAACAAGTAATCCGGCAGGTTTATCTACAATAAGAATATGTGCATCTTCATAAACAACTTTAAAAGTAATAGGTAACTCATAAATTGTTAAAGGCTTTGTGTATTCCTTGAATTTATCTTCATATAAGAATAGTTCCACCTCATCTCCCGAATGGAGAATATAGTTTTCCTTTACTCTTTTGCCATTTACTTTAACATCTTTTTTCCTTAACATTTTATATATAAGTGAAGAAGGTGCCTGGACGAGCACTTTCTTGAGATATTTATCTATTCTTTGATGATCATCATATTGATCGATTACTAGTTTTTTCATAACGTCTCCTTTACTCCCCCTCATTATAGCATACACCTCTTAGATTATGGTATAATAAAAGTCGAGGTGACAATCATGGAAAAACAAATAGATTCAACAACAATTTATGATGGAGCCATCATGAAGGTGACTAAGGAACACGTATTATTACAAGACGGTAATACCGCCGTACGTGAATGTGTGTATCATCATGGTGGTGTGTGTATACTTGCGATAGAGGATGATGAAATTATTCTTGTAAAGCAGTTCCGTTATCCAAATAGATGCGATACATTAGAAATACCTGCTGGTAAGCTAGAATTAGGAGAAGATCCTGATAAGGCCTGTTATCGTGAATTTGAAGAAGAAACAAATAGACGTGCTAAAAATATGCGTCCTATCTTAAAGATGCTTCCTACACCTGGCTATTCAAGTGAAATACTCAGAATATATGAAGCAGAAGACTTCAAGGAAGTAGAAGATTCTTTACAGTGCGATGCTGATGAATTCTTAAATATTATTAAGATGCCAATTGATGAAGCCTACAAAGCCATCTTTGATGGACGTATTATTGATGGTAAAACTGTCATTGCAGTTATGTATGCTTACAATAGAAAACATTGTAAATAGTAAAAGAGCTCTAGTTTGAGCTCTTTTTCTTTAGTGTATAGTATTTAATAATTTCACTGATTGTCACAACAACCACATTCAATATATAACAATGAATCATCTTTAATGCAGAAACTGTCATCACCTGATTATTATTCATATAAGTATAATAGTCAGGTACTGCATTTGTGAGAGAATGAAGACCATTGAAGATTGTCTTAAAGATTGTTTCAGCAACACCAATATAGGCTAGACTGATTGTATGTAAGACCTTTACAACAGGCTGATCCATCATATTACCTAAAGCAATATGAACAACCAAGCCAAGTAATAAAATCATCAATGAAAGTAATAAGACATAACTGATATTTATAAATGTATTAATTATATGATGATCTGGTTTTTTCTTTGGTTCTTCTACGACTGGTTCTTCTTTGATTTCTTCTTTTTCCTCTTCTTTTGGAGGGTTATTTTCAGCTTCCATCACCTTTGCAATCACATCATTCAATGCAGCCGTATCCTGTGCATTAAGTGAAAGTGCAGTTGGTTCTTCTTTTTCTTCTTCTACGACAGGTTCTTTAACTTCCTCTTTTTCTAATTCTGCTAGATCTTCATCATTGAAAGTAAAACGACGAGGACGTTCTCTTGTAAGTTCTGATAACTTAGATATATAAGTAGATTTAATGATTTTTAATAAATCAGGATCATCTTTATAAACTTCCTGTAAATTTGCAAATAAAGACTTTAATTTAGCCACAGACATCTCTTTATCCATGCCAAGAAGTGGTTCAAAGATCTTGTAATCTTCATAACGGCCAAAAAGAATATCATTTAATGCTTCATACATTGTATTGGCTACCTGATAAGAACAGCTGATTTCATCATCTCCTGCTTCTACCAGGTCATTTAAATAGATGGTATTCATACCAATATTATTAGCTGAATGAAGAATACCATTCATAGAAGTAATGACTAATGTATCCTTAGGCGTTACCTGGAATCTTTTATCAATATATGCAAGAAGTTCTTCTGATGGAAGTGGTGTAATATCTGTATCACATCCAATAACATAATCCACCTTACGATATAAAGAACCAAGTTCTAGATAATTAATAGCTGATTTTGTCTTATGTGTAGAAACAACTGCAATTGGAATATTATTCTGATGAAAGTATTCAAATAATTCAATCACACCATCTTTTGGTGATAAGCCCTTCATACTCAAATAATTATATAAATCTTTTTCAACACTAGAATTCAACTTATTGCTATTAAGTGTTGCTGCAAGAGGAAGTGTTTCATACATTGTATACATATTACCTAAAGCATGATAAAACTCATCCGCTGTAACAGTAATGTTTTTCTTCTTACATAAATTCTTATAGAAATTATAACGGAGTCTGTTTAGGGGAAATATACATCCATCCAGTTCTATGATTGCTAGTTTTAATTCTGTATCCTCTCTCATAAAATAATACCCCTTTCCCTAATCTAAACATCATTATAGCATAATTCCTAAATGATATGCTATCCTATAAACAAAAAAGCAGAACCGAAGTTCTGCCTTATTTTCAAATGGTCTCCCCGCACGGGCTCGAACCGTGGACCCTCTGATTAAGAGTCAGATGCTCTACCAACTGAGCTACGGAGAGATAGTTCTTGATATTTCTATCAAGAGTATCAGATTTTATCCTGTTAAATTTTAAATGGTCTCCCCGCACGGGCTCGAACCGTGGACCCTCTGATTAAGAGTCAGATGCTCTACCAACTGAGCTACGGAGAGAGGTGTGTCCTCAACCGACGAGTTATATATTACACGATTAAGGACACTTCGTCAACTACTTTATGAACTTTTTTTACGCTTTTTTTAAACCTTTAAAAAAGATCTTCATCGTTCTTATATTTAGAGTTTATGATGATTGTTTCTGTATGATCAATACACTTCTGTACTTCTGTTTCAAAGTCCCATTTTGCTTCATAACCTTCTGCTTTATAAGCCTTAGGTTTAGTTGCTGGGTTATGTGGTGTAAAGATTGTACAGCAGTCTTCATATGGTCTAATAGAGATATCATATGTACCGATCTTTTCAGCAATATTAATAATTTCTAATTTATCCATACATGCAACAGGACGAATAACAGGCGTTGTAATAACCTGATTAATTGTATTCATTGATTCAAGTGTCTGAGATGCCACCTGACCAATACTTTCACCATTGACAATAGCTAAGCAGTCATTCTTCTTTGCAACACCTTCCGCAATTCTATACATCATACGACGCATAACTGTCATTGCATAAGATTCATCACAATGATCATATACAGATAACTGTAGTTCAGTAAACGGAACGATATGAACTTTAATAGAACCATGCGTATAGTCTTTTAATACATTCACTAAGTCTAATACCTTTTCCCTTGCTAATTCATTTGTATAAGGTGGAGAAGCATAGTGAATACATTCTAAGTCTACTCCACGCTTCATTGTCAAATAACCAGCAACAGGTGAATCAATACCACCCGAAAGCATTAATAAGGCTTTACCACCGATACCTACTGGATAGCCTCCAGCACCCGGAATCATGTTATCCATAATATAAATAGCATCTTTTCTATATTCTACACGTACTAAAATATCCGGATTGTGAATATCTACTGATAGTTCTTTTGTTGTATGATGGAATACATATCCTGCAATTTCCTTATTCATCTCAATAGATGTCTTAGGATATGATTTGTCATGTCTTTTTGTATCAATCTTAAAAGTATGACCTTCATCATGATCAATAATATAAGTGACAACTTCCTTGGCCTTTTCTAAGTCATGTTCTACCTTATAACATAAAGAGAAGTTGTGAATACCAAAGATTGTCTTTAACTTATCTGTCACTTCTTCCGCATTTTCTTCATTTAAATAAATATAAAGACGATCATATGTTAATTCATATTCTAAGGCAGAATAGTCATGAAGTATTTCTTTTGTATTCTTTAATAGTTTTCTAATAAATAGTTTACGGTTCTTTCCTTTAGTTGTAAGTTCTCCAAAACGAACAAGAATATGATCTGGTTTCATCTAATTACCTCTGTTTCTTAATTCTATTTAATGTATCTTTTAAAGCATCTAGGAATATATCTAGTTCCTGCTTTGTAGTGAGATGTGAGAATGAAAGTCTTAATGCGCTTGAACTGATAAGAGGATCTAAATGCATTGCTTGAAGAGTATGAGAGATTTCTACTTTCTTACTTGAGCAGGCACTCTTTGTAGAGATATAGATTCCTTTAGTTTCTAGATCATGCACAATGACTTCTGGTTTATAGTGTGGACATGAAATATTCAAGATGAATGGACTCGCATCTTCTGGTGAATTGATGACAATATTATCCATTTCACTTAACTGTTCACGTAAATAGTCATTAAGTGATTTGACATAATCATAGTGACTCTTTTGAGATTCAATGGCTTTACGCATTGTTTTTGCAAGCACAATATCCACACAGGCATTGCTTGTTCCACCTCTCAAGCCATTTTCCTGCTGTCCTCCATTGATAAGAGGAACAATACTTGCAGTACGCTTCTTATAGAGTAAACCACTTCCTTTTAAACCAAATACCTTATGTGCTGAGAAAGTGGCTAAATCAATATCATCCAGCGTAATAGACAGCTTACCTAAAGCCTGTACCATATCAACATGATATTTTGTATTAGGATTCTTTTTATGGACAATAGAAGCTATTTCATGAATAGGATTAATTGTTCCTACTTCATTATTGACATACATTGTAGAAACAAGAATAGTATCTTCTCTTATAAGAGATTCTAATTCTTCTAAATCAAGATGTCCTTTTGAATCAATAGACACATAATCCACTTCAAACCCAAATACTTCTTCTAGCTGCTTAAAAGTATTAGCTACACTTGAATGTTCAAAGGCCGTTGTAATAATATGCTTTCCTCTATTCATATATTGTAAGGCCGTTCCTTTGATAGCTGTATTATTAGACTCTGATGCACATGATGTAAAGATTAATTCTTCAGGACTTACATGAAGTAGCTTCGCGATATGTGAACGTGACTGTTCAATCAAACGACTGACCTCATAACCTGGTGCATAAGCAGAATCAGAATTTGCAAAATAATTTGTTAATAGTTTTGTATATGTAGAGCGTATTTCCTCATCAAGAGGTGTTGTCGCTACATAATCTAGATAAATCATCTAATCACCCCGCCTTAAATAATAACGATATAAAAGAAAAAAGTCCACACTAAGCGGACTTAATTTCTTTTCTTTTGATGAGTTCTTCATATTTTCCTGGTTCAAGTCTTTCTAGAATATCAACTGCAACCTGTAATGCATTGCGATATTCACCATTTCTAAATAAGACTTCAGCCTTAGTAAGTTCTGTATTGACCTCTAAGAACATTGAACGATAACGATTGGCATAAACAATTGCATCTTCTACCATACCCGCTGTCACAATCATATTATGAACATTATCATAAAGCTTATAGATCACATCTCTCGCCCCTTCTACCTTGGCACATAGTTCATTCAATACAACCGGTTTATGGGCTTTAAAACGCTTGATTTCTTCTACCTTATTATAAGAGTCAGTAATATAATCACGATAAGAATCATTCACAAGAGGAAGATGTTCATTCTTGATTTCAGACTTGATTTCCAATAAGACAATATTGATGTTTTCGATGAGTTCTTCTGCTTCCTGATTCTTCTTTTCAATTTCATCTTTCTGCTTTTCAAACTCTTCAAGATATGCATCATGTGTCATCATTCTTTCATAAAGACTCTCAACATGTTCTAACATATTTGCATATGCAAAATGACCCGACTCCATCTGTTCAATAAGATCATTAGCGGCATTTTGAATCTGTATAAACTCTTCATGCTTCTTATTAATAACAACTTCTTCTTCATCAATCACAAATTCAGTAATCAAGCGACGATATTCCTTCATGGTCTGCTGATACATACTTGTAAGTCTCTGAAGTTCATTATAGCTTTCTCTCCATTTTTCCTTGAACTGCTTATATGAGTCAAGTTCTTTACTTAAATCAATCACTAATCCTTCAATAAGACCAGTTAAAGGTTCAAGCACTTCTGCTGCAGCCTTAATATCTACATTCTTTACCTGCACAATGGATTCTTCCATCTGCTCATCCACTTCCTGACGGCGTGCAGCAACCTTCATTTCTTCAAGCGCATAATCATCACCTTCTAAAGAAGCAATCAATTCATCCACCTTATTGATCTTGCTTGGCAATAAATCAGATACTACATAAACATAAGAAGGAAGATCCTTTAAATTTTCATGAAGACTATCAATACGATTTTCAATTTCTTCTGTAAACTTCTTAGCATCCGCAAACATCTGATTATTCATTAATGTTTCAAGCTTCACAAAATCATCATCTAGTTCTTTAAACATCTCTAAGGCATGTGGCACAAACTCTTCAACTTTAATACGGATTTTATCGTATTCATTGCCTACCTGACGATACTTTTCTTTTACTCTGATGATTTCTATACGCTGGATGTTTTCTATTTCTGTAACCTTCTCAATGCGGGCAAGAAGAACTTTTGCATCACGATCATAACGCTGTATCATTTCCTGAATCATCGTTAATTTCTTTTTGACACCATGGCTCTTTCCATAAAATAAAGCAGCATCCACTTCATCCACTAGAACACCTAATTCATTCTTCTGGAATTCAGTGATCTCTTCAAAATCCTTAGTGAACTCTTCATATTGTTCAACAACTTCCGGCATATTTTTCGCAATGGACTGCACACGGCCCAATCTATATTGTAATGGCAGTGTTTTAATTCCAGTAATCTGGTTTTCTAATTCTAAGATTTCTTGACGATATACCTTTAACTTCACTGAATGATATATAATCATAAAAATAATCAAAACAATGAGGATAGAGGCAAATATTACTAGGTTTCTTACTCCTATATATTGTATTAGTTCCTTCAAATAATCCATAAAACATCCCTCTCTTACATATCGACTTAATTTTATCATATTTTTCAAGTCATTTCATTACGGAATCGTGAAACCATCAAAAAAATACACATCTGTTTATTTCTTTTTACGAAAATCTTTACTCTATCTTAAAAAATAGGGCTATGATTGTATTGTTTAGGGAGGGTAAAACATGAATGAAAGTACAGATTTAATACATGGTAAGATATGGAAAGCGATATTATGGTTTTCTATTCCTATGTTAGTCGGAAACTTATTCCAGCAGCTTTATAACACAGTGGACTCTTATGTAGTAGGTAACTTCGTGAGTTCAGGGGCTCTTGCAGCTGTTGGACAATCCACTCCAATCATTAATACTCTTGTCGGTTTCTTTACAGGACTTGCGACAGGCGCGGGAGTAGTCATTGCTCAATATTTTGGTGGTAATCATTTAAATAAGATGAAAAAAGCGATTCATACATCAATTGCCTTAACTCTTATTCTATGTGTATTATTTACTATTTTAGGTATAGGTTTATCACGTCAGATTTTAATTCTTATTGGTTCTCCTGATTCGGTCATGACACCAGCAGCTTTATATTTACGTATTTATTTTGGTGGTATTTCTTTTGTATGTATTTATAATATGGGCTCAGGTATATTACGTGCTGTAGGTGATTCTAAGACACCACTTTATTATTTGATTATTGCGTCTATTATTAATATTATTCTAGACTTTGTTTTTGTATTGAATTTTCATATGGGTGTTGCAGGTGCTGGATGGGCGACTTTTATTGCCCAGGGGATCAGTGCGCTGCTTGTTATAATAAAATTAGTATTCTCGAGAGAAATCTATAAAGTAGAGATTAAAGAAATTTCTATCGATAAGCCTATCTTAAAGAAGATTATTGAAATAGGAATCCCTACCGCCCTACAGCAATCCATTGTATCTTTTAGTAACGTAATCGTTCAGTCTTATATCAATACTTTTGGCGCTAATGCAGTAGCTGGTTATACTTCTTATGTAAAGATTGATGGATTCCTACAATTACCAATTCAAAGCTTTGCGATGGCTATTACGACTTTTACTGGACAGAATATTGGTGCGCATGCCATAGATCGTGTTAAGAAAGGTCTTCGCACAACAATGGCTATGACCTTTGGAGTTACAACTATAGGTGTTATTTTGATTTATGTATTTGGTGAGCAGCTTGTAGGTATCTTCTCTAGTGATCCTGAAGTGATTAAATACGGTTATTTAATGGCCCGTGTCTTCGCAGCAGGATATCTCACATTGCCAGTTATTCAGATTATTTCTGGTGCACTTAGAGGTGTCGGGTTATCTAATATTCCAATGTATTTCATGGTAGGTACATTCGTCTTTTTGAGACAGATTTATCTTGCGGTAGCAGTTCCTTTTACTCATAACATTGCTATTGTATTTGCAGGATGGCCTGTAACCTGGGTTGTTTGCATGATTGGATTACTTATCTACTACTTCCGTGTACATTGGCTAGATCATGTATAAGAATGTCGGATTTAATCCGATATTCTTTTTTGTAGTGGTATAATTATGTAAGGAGGTAAAATCATGGAAAGAATAATTAATTTTTTGAAAGAAGCAGATACTTATTACCTAGCAACAGTTGAAGGTGATCAACCAAGAGTAAGACCTTTTGGGACAGCACATATATTTGAGGGAAAGCTCTATATTCAAACAGGGAAGGTAAAGAATGTATCAAAACAGATTCATGCAAATCCAAAGGTAGAAATTTGTGCATACAAGAATGGTGAATGGCTACGTATTTCAGGAGAACTTATAGAAGATGACCGAAAAGAACCAAAACAATCCATGCTTGATGCATATCCATCTTTAAAGAAAATGTATTCAGCCGATGATGGAAATACAGAAGTATTCTATTTTAAGAATGCGACTGCCACTTTCTATTCATTTACACATGAGAAAAAAGTTGTAAACTTCTAGGGAGCACAATATGAATAATAAAGAATTATACACAAGACTTAAAAATATCCTTTCTGAGATATCAGAAGAAGATTATCCAGAAATCTATAATATCGTAGAAAATGAATTAGATTTTTCAGATGAAGCAGTCTATGAAGAGGCTTATAATATTGCAGGAGAATTACATGAAGCAGATGGCACAAAGATTCTTCCTGAATGTGTCGCTGATTTTATTATAGACGTCTATACTGATGAACTTAATTCAGGAAATGTGAATGCAGCATGTGATATTGGATCACTCTATTATACTGGTCGTGCTGGTGAGCAGAATTATAAAAAAGCTGTTGAGTATTATACAATTGCAGCAGATGGAGGATGTCGTCAGGCGCAGGAAAACTTAGGATATTGTTTCTATTATGGTAGAGATATACCTGTGGATTATGAGAAAGCTTTTCATTATTTCGCATTAGGGGCATTTGATGGACATCTATGTTCACTCTATAAGATTGGTGATATGTATCGTAATGGTTATTATGTAGACAAAAATGAGATAGAAGCATTCCGTATCTATATGCATTGTGCCCAGGGACTTAATGAAGATAATATTCATCTAGTAGGTGCTGATATTATGATGCGTCTAGGTGATTGTTTCTTTAAGGGCATTGGTACAGAAGTAGATAACAAGCAGGCCTTAAAATATTACCAGTTAGCTGAACAGATGTATTATGAAAGACTTGAATCAGGAGATTTTCTCATTAAAAACTGTTATAAGCATGTTTTAAAAAATCAAGAAGAGGCAAGACAAAGATTAAATGATGTATTGCCTGGATATGAGTGGACAAAATAAGAGGTAACATATGATTAAAACAATTCAAGGTGATATCACAAAAGTAACAGACGTAGAGGCTATTGTGAATGCAGCCAATAATCTCCTGCTAGGTGGAGGCGGTGTAGATGGAGCAATCCATCGTGCGGCAGGACCAGAACTTCTTGAAGAGTGCAGAACTCTTCATGGATGTGAAACAGGAGAAGCAAAAATCACAAAAGCATATAATCTTCCTTGTAATTATGTGATTCACACTGTAGGCCCTATCTGGTGTGGTGGAAATCATAACGAAGAAGAATTACTTGCACACTGCTACTACAACTCTATGAAGCTGGCAATGGATCATGGTATCAAAAGAATCGCATTCCCTTCTATATCAACAGGTGTTTATCATTTTCCTGTTGATAAAGCTGCAAAGATTGCAGTCAAGAGTGTAAATGAATTCATAGAGAATAACCCTGATTATTTTGAATTAGTAGAATGGGTGCTCTTTGATTCTCATACTGCGTCAGTATATGAAGCTGAAGTCAAAAAAACAAAATAAATTTATGTTGTTTTTATCAAGTTTTATGTTGTTTTTATCAAGTTTTATTTGACTTTCTATACTTTATTCAGTATAATCAAATTCGCAATAAAATGAATAGCGGTACATAACAGTCGTGCAGCTACGTTCTTGACTTAGGGATGCAAAGTATCTTACCGCAAGAGAAATGCTTAATAAGAACATACGCAGGGTGAGTTATGAATTGTTATTGTTTTATGCAAATAAAACAATAAGGAGGTAACGTCAATGGCACGTTATACAGGCCCAATCTGGAAAAAGTCTAGAAGACTTGGTTTCTCAGTATTGGAAAACGGAAAAGAATTAAACAAGAGACCTTATGCTCCAGGTCAGCATGGTCAGAAGAGACACAAGAGCACTGAATATGGTCTTCAGTTAGCAGAAAAGCAGAAAGTAAGACATATGTATGGTATTAACGAAAAGCAGTTCCACAACACTTTCAACCGCGCTTCTAAGATGGAAGGTGTAACTGGTGCAAACTTCTTATTCTTACTTGAATCAAGATTAGACAACGTAGTTTATAGAATGGGATTTGCAACAACTCGTAGAGCAGCTAGACAGTTAGTAAACCATGGTCATATTTTATTAAACGGTATCAAGACTGATATCCCTTCATGTAGAGTAAATCCTGGTGACGTTATTACTGTTAAGGAAAGATCTCAGCAGTTAGATGTTATCAAGACAGCTTTAGAAGCTCAGACTCATACTCCTGGCTTCGTTGAAGTAGATGCTGAAAAGAGAACTGGTAAGTTCACTAGACTTCCTGAAAGATCTGAATTAAATCAGGAAATCAACGAACAGCTAATCGTCGAATACTATAACAGACTTGGTTAATTCTATTAGCAGCCTTAGGGCTGCTTTTTTATTGGAGTATATATGAATGCAACATTTAATTTAATCATGGATATTGTTGGCACTATTGCTTTCGCAATTTCTGGTGTGATGGTTGCTAGTAAAAAGAAGATGGATTTATTTGGAATTAATATTCTTGCACTATGTACTGCAGTAGGTGGAGGGATGGTAAGAGATGTACTAATCGGTGTTACTCCCCCTGTTATGTTTAGAAACCCAATCTTCGTGATTATTGCACTAGTTACTGCCAACTCAACTATTTTAATATTATATTTTCATAAGAAAACAACAAGCAAAAGTATTGAATCTTTGACGACTCAATTATTATTTATCTTTGATACTCTTGGCCTTGCCGCTTTCACAATGGATGGTGTAAATGCAGGTATGGCTGTTCATCACGGAATATTCCTTCCTGCCTTTCTAGGTGTTATGACAGGTGTAGGGGGAGGTATTATTCGTGATGTTCTCGCAAATGAACTCCCTCAGGTATGTATAAAACAGATCTATGCTTCCGCTTCAATCATTGGCGCCATCATTACATGTTTATTCATTAAATATGGGGAAACCAATGCTGCAGTTGTATTAGGCTTTATTATTGTTGTACTTATTAGAGTACTTGCAGCCCATTATCGATGGGATTTACCAACAATAGATTACTGTGGAGACAAAAACAAAAAATAGGTCTAATGACCTATTTTTTTTCATCTTCATCAATACCTGATTGAACATTTGTATACTTCATTAATGAATTAATTAATTGTGTACGATTACGTTTTGTCATTGGCACCTTATCTCCATTTGTAAGTTCTACATAATCAGGCCCAAATAAACGAATATAATCTCTGTTAATAGTATAACTTCTATGAATCTTGAAGAACTGTGTACCAAGTAATTCTTCCATTTTATTAAAAGATACTGTTGAAGTAATTTCACCTTTATTTGTATAAAGTACTGTATTATGCTGGAATGCCATGACATAATAAATATCTTTTAAAGGAATCAAACATGTATGCTTGTTCTTATCATTCACTAAAATTGTTTTATCTGGCTCCATAAGCTTTTTAACCATATCCTTATAGTAATGATATGTACTAGATCCCATCTTATGAGGGAATAACTCTCCGTCTTCTAACTGTCCTAAACGATCTGGTGTATTTAAATAAACAATACGTCCTTCCTTTTCTTTTTCAATAGACCAGACGAGTGTACATCTTTGTTGTTCATGAATCATTTCTAATGAATTCATATCTGTCATAAGAAAAAAGCGACCGACAATAATACATGTGTTCTGCTGATTAAAAACGCATTGAAAATCAATATGTGTCAATTCACTTTTTAAACTATCATTCATTACAGAATATAAATAATTCATTAGCTCATTCTTGCTTGAATAATATTGACTTGGATCAGCACCACAATAAAAAACATCATTGTCTAGATAATGGCTTAAAAGGTTCACATCTTTATGCCAAAAAGCTTGAATAATTTCTCTACTTGTCTCAATTAAATCTTGTACCACTTTTTTTCTCATAATTATCACCACTTATAATTTACCAAAAATAATATTATAAGTCTCATGGTATGTATAAAAGGTTTTTTTATTGCACGAAAAGTATCTTTTTCTCTTTGATTTATTCAAATGGATAAATCATACCCCATTGTTTTCTGATTTTAGTAAGTATTTTCATGACATTACTTGTATTATCTAATGTTTTACTATATTTATTACTTACATAATCCTCCATATCTTCAATTTTGTAAAATAAAGCGGCTTTTGTTTCTCCATTTTTTATTTTCACTATGTCCATCAGAGGAACAAGTAATCACTGCCTGGTCTCCTCTAGGATAGTTATAGATTTCAATATATCCATTTTCACAGGCAATAAGACCACGTTTAGGCTGTTTTGCATGCATCATGAGAGAGATAACAGCCATTTTCTTGAAATTATTTAATGCATTTATATTTTGATCTACTTCATCACAACCACCAAAAGATAAATCAACACGATTGACTGACCAGAGTGGTAATAGTTCAAGTCCAGCCCGAATACACGCCTGTTCTGCCGCAAACAAAGGTGTAACAACCTTGACATCTTTATGAGAATGACTTAAATATTCAACAAAATAGCCAATTGTTTCCCCACCTCCTAGACCAACAACCATATCATCATCAATAAGTTCTAAAGCGGTCTTAACACTTCTCTTCTTCACTTTCATCCATTTTCTATCTATGAAATTATCTTACGCAAACAATGCATCACTTAGATTTATTTTCGTTAAGAAAAGGGATGAAGAAAGTATTATTCTCCACCTCTTTCATATCTAATAAATCTTGTCCCTTGATAAGTCAATATGCCTTTTTCTCCTTCTGTAAGAGATAAATAGACATAATAATCAACAAGTAATCTTTTTATTCTGCCATCTTCTAATCCAAAACAGACATAATACTTATTTTCATTCAATTCTTTTGTAAGTATACTTGCCCCTATTATATGGACTAGTGCACGATTATTCTTGAACCAGCATATAATTGTATTGGCATCAGCCATACAGATCATACCTACTATAACAAGACAAACAAATACAACTCCCATAAACTGCCTCAATTCTAGTCTTCTTCATTTGATGTCTTAAAAAAGCTTTCTAAAAAAATAAATAAATATTCCATTCCTATCACCTCAATAGTAACTAGTATAGTGTTTAGATATGTAATTGTTATGGACTCTGTGTGTTTTTTATATGTATTTTTCATTAAGAAAAGGACTTCATTTGAAGTCCTTTCTAATTCTTAATACTCTTTCTTTCTCATCACAAGATAAATACCACTCAATGATACAAAGATAGAACTGAATACACTTGCAAGTGGTGTCAAATCACTAGTCTGCGGTTTCTTATTTGGCTTAGCTTCACTTGGTTTAGATTCGCTAGGCTTTGTTTCACCAGGTTTGTTTTCATCTGGCTTAGATGGCTTGTCCGGTGTAATGACTGGATCTTTGACCTTTTCTAATCCATCAATTGCATCTTTAAGATTCTTATAAGCTGCATCTACTTCAGATTGCTCAGGTTCTTCCTTATTTAAAACATCCTGAGCCTTCTTTAAAGCATCCTGAAGTTTATTCCAGCTTTCTTCTGTATAATCCTTCTGATTCTTATCAATAGAACCTACTAAATCCTCTAAATCCTTAGTATCAGCATCTTCCTTGATTACAGGAGTCTTCGCAATCAAATCCTTTAATAAAGCGTTATAAAGATTTGTCTTTGCTTCATTGATTTCATTTGCTGAAGCATCTTCCTTCTTTAATACAGCTTTTGCCTTTTCTAATGCAGTATCTAACTTTTCTAATGATTCCTTAGTATAAAGTGTACGATCCAATCCTTCTGCATGTTTAACAAGTGCTTCAAGTTCTTCTGCTCCAGTAGATGCTGGCACATAATGAATCTTGAATTCAGCTGCGCTGCCAAATCCACCCTTAGCTGCTAAGATATTAAATCTTACATACTTTGCATCAACTGCATCAAAGCTGATTAACTTACCTTCTGCATTTAATGGAAGTGTACCTTCTTTGACTTTCTTGAAAGTCTGCCCATCAGTACTTACTTCGATACTATACTGAGTCACTGTGCCATTACCAGCATTACTACGTGGTAAATAATAAAGTCCATCTACCTTTTCATTTGTACCCATAGTAATCATATACCAGTGTGGTAAGGAAGCACCATTCCATAATGTATGCCAGAATGTACCTGGGTTACCATCTAAAGCATTAGAAGCAGGCGTTTTTTCATTTGCAGTTTCCTGTGAAGAAGCAGTACCTGTCATCGTACCCTGATAGTAATATAAATCAGCCATATCCAATAATGCAAGTCGATCTAATGCACTCTGCAAATCTTTTGCATACGCATCAACCTGAGACTGCATACCTCTTGGTAAATCATATACAATATTGTTCTTAGCTGTTTCTAAAGCATCCAAAGAATCCTTTGTATAGATCTTAGTCAAATCAGTGTTAGGAATTTTTGCAAGAATAGCTTCAATTGCACTATAATCAGCCTTCTTATAAGTCACTGTCGCAAGCAAATCTTTCATACGTTTTACAACATCCGCAATACGCGCAGCATCTGGATCAGCCTGACAAGTAAGAGCCTCTCCTTCTTTGATTAATGATCTTATTGCATCCTTCTTAGAAGCATCTACTTTCTTATCTGCTTCTAATGCATGTAAGATCAATAATGTGTTATCTAATTCACTCGTTGAAGCATAGTCCTTATTCTTTGCAAGCACAATATCATCAATATAACCCACAAAAGCATGTGTTTTACTTCCCACTCTTTCAAATGGAATCATTGTAGTTGCAATAAGTTTGTTACCTTCAACCTTTTCATCATCACCCTTACGGTCTACAAGCTTGCCATTAACATATAATTCAGCATACTTGCGATTACGTCCGTTATCTGGGTTCTTGATTTCAATTTCAACCCACTGTCCTACTGGAAGTGAATAATCAAAAGTAATATCAAAGTTTTCTCTTGAGATAGCTACTTTACCTGTACCCTTTTGAACACCTTTGATAGAACCATAACTTGATTCAAATAGGATCTGGTCTTTATCAATTGAAGATGAAGTACGTTTTACCTTGAATCTTAAGCTATTGTTTAATCCTACAGTTGTATGAAGCTTAGTTTCTACATATGAAGAGTCGCCCAATAAATGAACAGCCTTCTTATAATCAACATCTTCTACATCTGCATTCACACCCCTATATGAAGTGTTATTGTCGATGACTTCAAATACACCATCTTTGTCTTCTACATTATAGGCAAAGTTGGTACCAGGTGCATCTCCTAATAAGCTCGCTGCATTTTCTGCCTGACTCTGAGTTAATGATCCTTTACCCCAAAGCTTAGCACCAAATAATGCAGCAGATGCCTGAATACGATCATAAACATCATATTCAGTAATACCATTATTGAGGTAATCTGTCATATCATTCCATACTGCAAAAGAACCACCAAGCATCTGTTTATCACCAGCAGGAATATGCTTACCACCCACTTCATTGATTGGTAAGTTATATACTGTTGAATTATTCAAATAGTCATAGTAGTACCCTGCATTTGGTACGATGTAATAGTTACCATCATTACAGTTAATAAGGTCAAAGCCTTCTTCGTACATCTTATCCATATTAGCCCAGCCGTAGTTCCATAAGTTCATTTCTACATTCTGCGCCTTTACAGTTACATTACCCTTAAGACTTGATAAACTTCCCCATAGACGTGCTTTACGTCCTGAGTTTTCTACATAATCAATCATATCGTTACAGAAGCGACGATATGCATTTGGATCCTTTGTATATTCATCCGCACCAATATGTACAGTTGTCTTAGAATCAAAGACTGGATCAGAACCATTCATATATTCACCAAAGATTTCCTGTACAAAAGCCACTGATTCATCATACTTAGTTACTAAGTTCAAATGGTCATTGTCACGACCATAAGTACCAGCACGTAAGTCAGGACGTACCTTAGTAAGAGCAAGAGAATGCGCTGGTGTATCAATTTCAGGAACAATATTTACCCCATACATTCTTGACTGTTTAATGAAATTTCTAAATGCCTTCTTAGTATAGAATACATCTGTACTTGTTAAATCAGCCTGGTTCTTACCACCCTTCTTGATATCAGATTCAAGACGGAATCCAGAATAAGCTGTCATAGGGTCCTTACCTGCATTAGAGTAGTTCTCTAGAGGAATGACATTATCATTTAAATGTACCTGGAAGTCATTCAACTTATACCAAGACATTTCCTTCATCAACATTGTTAGATTATCCATAGTAAATGTCTTACGTCCTACATCAAGAATAAAACCTCTGACAGAATAAAGTGGATAATCTCTTGTCACACCCTTAGGCATAGTGAGCTTATTAAGCTTTAAGATCTGTAAAATAGTACGTGTAGACCAGAAAGCACCTGTTTCTTGTTCAGCTTTTACTGATACAGTATCACCAATTTCTAAAATATAACCTTCCTTATCTAAGCCTAAGTTTTCTTTCTTATCTACAAGATCAAGAACGATATCTCCTGCTTTTGTTTCACCGCTTGTAACGATATCTAACTTAGATCCTGTGATTTCCTTTAAATCACTCTGGAATGTTTTTGCCATTTCATTCAATTTAGAATTGCGCACCACAATACGACCATTCTTATTAAAGTTGAATGTACCTGTATGACCTTTCCATTCTCTTAATTCTGGTAATACGATAGGGGCTGCATTATCTCCCTGTTCGACGTTATATTTACCAGGAATATTCACTGCAATTTCTTTAAATAAATAATCATTCTTATCTTTCTTATTTGTTGCTTTGAAAGATAAAGTAGCAGTTGTATCAACTAAAGGCTGATAGATAGTCAAATCATCACCAACAAGCTGTTCATAATCAGCACCATTGAATGTAATTGTATAATCTTCAGATTCTGGAAGAGTTACATTAACCTTCTTATCACCCTTCTTCACTTCTGCTACTGTAATAGAATCCATTATTTCATTCACATCAACTGTTGGTTCTCCACCATATACTTCCATTTCATAAACAGAAATATTATTCCAGTTAATGCCAGTATCTGGATCTAATGGATCCACTGCATCAATATACAAGCGTACATAACGTGCCTTCACCGCTTTATCTAAGACAATCTTCTGAGTCTTATTAGCAGGACGGCTGTTAAATACTTTTGCATCTGTCCACTTGTCTAGTTCAGTTGCATACTGGATTCTATACTTTGTCGCTTTTCTTGTTTCCCAAGTTAGGCGTACAGTCTTGACATCTAATACATCTTCAAGATCCACATAAATCCAATGAGGTGCATTCTTTACACCAGATGCCCAGCGTGATGTTCCCTTAGTATTACCATCAAACGCTTTACCTGCTGTAAATGAAGTACCACCTTCAACTGAAGAAGCCACTGCTGGCTTATTGAATGCAACGTTTTCTGTAGGGTTTTGAGGTGCTTTATCTGATGAATTCAATACTTCAAATTCACAGCATGATACACTGTCGTACCCTTCCATCTTTGTCACTTCAACTTTTACATAACGTGCTTTTTTAGCACCAGATAAGTATTCTACAGAAGTACGTTTCTTGTTACCTGTTCTTTTTACAATAGCTTCACCCCAATTTGTATGATCATCTGAAGCATAGATATTATAAGAACCTGCATACACATCATTACTTTCCCAAACCATCTTTAACTGATTGAAAGACTCAGACTTACCTAGATCTACATAGAACCACTGCACTGGAGCGCCTTCTGTAGACCATCTTGTACTTTCATTACCATCTGTGAGGTTTTTCTTAGGGAGTGTAGGATACTCTGCACTTACTACAACATTCTTGTTTAACGCTAAATTGACATTCGTAGGTGTCTCAGTCTTTTCCTGAGTACCCATGACTTCAAATTCTGCCACTGAAATACTTGGATAAGCACCATCACGTAATTTTTCTACAGTTAATCTTACATAACGATACTGTACAGGTGTATCAAGTGTTACTACTTCATCTACGCCAAATCCTTCTGGTTTATCTGCTGAATTATGAATCAATGCATAAGATGAACCATTGAGTGATCCTTCAATCTTGAATTTACGTACTCTTTGAAGAGCATTGCCATCCTTAGGATTCTCAAAATGGATATTAAAAGATGAAATCGTAGACTGTGCACCTAAATCCACATCAATCCAATGGTTAGTCGCAGCATGTTCACCAAATTCAGTTGCCCAGCGTGACGACTTATCACCATCCACTGCTTTTTCAGCACCAAATCCAGAACATGCATAACTTGTTGTAACTTTCTTATTTAATGCAATATTTGTGATTGTATCTGCATGGACAAGAGTCATACTCCAGCTAGAAATAATCATACTCGCACTAAATAATGCAGCTACGACTTTCTTTAATCTTCCCACGATTTTCACTTTCCTTTCTGATTGATTGTCCTCCAATAAAAAAAGACCAAACACAAAAAGACATGATGCAGCGCATGCTTAAATGTGTCTGGTCTTGCCTACTTAAAGTAACAATCCATCTCATGTAAGAGTATAGTTCATTTAACCTCTTACATCAAGTTTTTCATAACAATTATTTTAGAAATTATTTTAGGTGTTTACCGCAATTCATCTCCCACCTATATTTCATATAAAGGTGAGGAGTTCTTGTTCACGGTGTGTTAAAAAAAAAGGAGCACATCCCGACATATATGGGCAGAGGACACTCCTTCTAGGCTTATTAGAAACACAATCCAAACAATAATCAACTATCATTTATAGAATCTTAATATCTGATATTGATAATAGTCATCCTTATCTAGATAACCAACAGAAATACCTTTTCCATTATATGCTGTTTTACCACTACTTGATTTATCTTTTGCTTCTTTGAATAATGTATCAATCTCTGCATCCGTTGCTTTATTGTAGTTTGCTTTAATAAGTTTTTTTGTATATGTAAGTGCCTCGTCATGATACTTACTTGCCTTATCCACAAAAATTGGATAATAGAAATCAAGTAAAAATTCAAAAAAATAATCGGTAATTTTTCATGGCTTTTATTGCACGCTGAAAACCCCTGAAGAAAAAGCACTTTTTTTCAGGGTGGTTTAGGTGTATAATCTCGTTGTTATTTGTTGTACTGGTATAACTCACCAGTTTTGCATATGCTATAAATTATTCGTACTAATTTACTGGCACATGCAGTCTTGGCAGCTTTCGAATACATCGGGTTTGATTGCTGCTTTTTCTTTATATAGAAATCCTTAATACTATTATCATCTCTCTTAAGCCTTATAGAACACGTTACAGCCAGATATAATAGACACCTTAATCGTTTATTGCCTTTTTTAGTGATGTGCATATGATCCCCGTCATTCTGTCCACTTTCACTGATTCTTGAATCTAGTCCGGCAAAGGCTACTAGTTCATTCTTCTTTTTGAATCTTGTCATATCACCTAGTTCTGCAATAATACGTGCAGCTAGGTTATCTCCAATGCCTGGAATAGATTTGATTATTCTAAAGTCAGGTAGTTCCTGTGCCAGCTTGATCATTTCGCCAATGGTTCTTTCAGCTTCTGCCATATCTTCTTTTAATTTCTTGATGAATCTCTGAAGGATTAATTCTTCAATATCATCCTTATCACATCCTGAATAGACGTATCAAAAGGCAGACTATGCCACGATTGTCAAAACACGAAAAAGGGATTCCGGGAGACTGCCAAAAACTGCAAATCTCTCAGAATCCCTTATTTTAAGCCTGTTTCTGTACCTTTTTACTTGTTTCGTGACAGAAGACATACCGTCTCCATATGGGTCGAGACAATGGCTTGAATGTCCGCAGTACATGGGAATAAATCATATGCCGGTGTATGGGTAAACAAATCAGGTCTATGCAGTGACCGCTGGGGCGACCGTGCCAGCCGCATTTGCAGGGGTCCATCGTAACCACCATTTTGATACAATACAACGGTTGCATCCCCTAAATACAGGAGACGCCCCCCTCCATCCGGGTATTGGATTAGACTACTCTTCATTTTATGGAGGATTGCAGAGTAGACTTTCCTTTCACAAAAAAAGAGATATCAACGTACCAAGGTCAATGTCTCTTTCTTCTTATTATAATTCACTTGTCAAGCATCAAATCGTCAAACTGAAATTTTAACTTGCCTATTTTCTTAAAATTTCATGTGGGGCTTCTATTTCATTTGCCAAGGTATGCTCTGTTAATTCTGACATCAATTTCAATTTTTTATTAATCAATGGTCGCATACAATTAGGAACATGTTCCTGATGCGCTCTGTGGATTGCTACACATTCCTTACAGTTTCCGTGATAACGACAGGCTTTCAGGCAAGGACAGTGATCTTTGTCTTTATACTCCTTACGAAATTCCGCTGCAAATTCTTCTTGCAATCTCAGCCCCTCGACACGGTTTCCCTTATGAAATTCTACCATTGCATCCAGTTCTTTCTGGTTCCCTTCAATCTTCATGTTATTAAAGCGCCTCCATTTCAACTATTCCTCATTTTCTGATAAATTCCAATTTTGTTGTCATCTTCATTATACTTCATCGCCTATCGAAAAGATAGCATATCATCTAGTAAAATTTCCATGCTTAAAACCACAATATTAATATCCCTCGACTACTATAACTTCACCTTCTTCATCAGTTGGGGGTTGAAAATGATCATAATAAGTGGAAGCTGTTTGCTCCGTCAATATGATATCATTATTACAACTTATGGTTTCATATGCATATTTATACATGGTTTATCCTCCTTTAACTTGTAAACTTGAAGCTATATCAATAATTAGTTTTTTGTGACATTCTGTAAATCTTGGCAAAACCTTTCATAATCAAACTTGCCTTTGGTTTTGACTTTTTTTACTGCTCTTATAATAGTATTTCTAATAATAATAACTTTTTCCTCATCTGTCGCATTATAATATTGGTCAAAATCTATTCTAATATCAACGCTGGCACAACTTCCATTTCCAATAAATCTAACCTTTTCTTTCCACATTCCCTTTTGATACAAATCCTTTGGAGCACATTGAGGACATATACCAATTACTTTCAAAATCTCGCTATATTCCTTATCTTTGAAGTATTCATGACATTTTTTACAATAGTAGTATACACCTTCATTCACGCCATATTGCTGAGTAAAATAAGCAGGCGAGTTGATGTTTAATTCCAATTTTTATCACCTCTCATTTTGATTTACTTTCTTGTTCCATCTTCATAAAACATCTTTTTTAAAGCAAGTTCTGTTGGAATAATGGATACAATTAGAATAATACATTGCAATAGGACAAAGATAAGAGAAATCATACTATATGTATTGTCATTAGTACGTAATAGTAATACAGAAACAAGAACTGAAAAAGCAAGCATGAATAACCCCATCTTATACCAAAGTCTTCCACAGTGCTCATTCGCAAATTTCCATGTATCCATATTCTTCATTGAACGCGTTGTTCTGTATCCTACCAAACCATTTATTTTTTTGGGATAATGTTTCCACATGATTCTTCCTGTTACAATCACAACAACAGGAATCAACAAGTTACAAAAAAACAATACATACATAAGATATACCTCCTTTTGCATTTGTCTTATATCATTAATAGAAGCAGTTGTCGCAAAACTTGCGACAACTGAACGATTCAATTCTTCTTTCAATGCATCCTTAATATGCTTACCTAGCGTCTTGACATGTCTCTCAAATAATTCAACCACACGATATCATTATTAACAGGCACATTAAGTTTAATTTCTTTATCTGCTGTTTCAAACAAAACCTATTCGTTTTTCATAATAGATTTACCTTCTTGTTGATTAAGTTCTTTCTCCTTTACATCTTCTTATCTTTTATATAGATACAGAAAAAGAACTTTCCTATATAAGTATTATACCATTTCTTATCTACAATTGTTTTTACTAACTATATTATAATATTTATCTCATTATAAAACAGGAGTATCACCCCCGCCAATATGGGCGAAGGAATACTCCTGTCTAGGTTTATTGTAAGCATAATTCAAATAATAATCAACTATCATTTATAGAATCTTAATACCTGGTATTGATAACAGTCATCCTTATCTAGATAACCAACAGAAATACCTTTTCCATTATATGCTGTTTTACCACTACTTGATTTTTAAGAATTCTATTTTTTACTATATTTTAATATGATCATTTTTTCTTTTTTCTTCACTTCGTCATTTAGTTTCTTAAATAAGTGCTGATTAGAATCAAGTCCAATTTCCAACCACTCTCCATTTTCTTTAGCTTCTTTTTCTATTTTTTCTCTTTCTCTTGCATAATCAGTATACAATCTTGTTAATTCATCTCTCATTTTTTCATTAGTTATTTTCATTTTTCCATCTCCTATATCCTATTTTCATTTCTTTGGCCTTATAAATGTTAGAACAATGGAGAAAGTTTTCATAAACTTGCCAATCATCCGGTAGCTCATCTATATTATGATTTTCTCTAGATAGTTCATATATGTATTTTTGATTGCAACCTCTCAACCTAGCTAAATTAAAATTTATCTCTCGATTCATAATTTTCTCTTCAAGTAAATTACCCACATGCTTTGTTTCAAAGAACATTTCTTTATTTATAACAACAATTATAATTGCCGCAATAACAACAAATTAAGTTTCTATACATTTTGTTTCAGGAGTCATGTTTATCTTTTCCTGCATAATATCTATAAACAAATGAAAAATAATTGTTGCAAGCATACTTCTGTTATTCTTTACATATACCCATGTCTGAAGGAAATCAAGTGGTATCACGCTAAGAAGAAAGTTAATCACATACATGATTCCCATCTCTTTAAGTCCATACTGGTACGTTCCAGGTATCCAGAATAATGGCACATGCCACAAAGACCAGATACATCCAAAGATGATAGACTCCTTAAACCAGCTGTTGTATGCATCAACAGCATCCTCCCCATAACCTCTCCAACTTAACTCCTCTATGCAGGATGCCAACAAAACTGTAAGAAATGCAGACGTACCACCTATAGAAAATGAAAAGTCTTCTATAAATGAAAACTGATTTATACTGCCGCCAAATAATACTGATGTACCGATTGAAGCCGTCACTATCACAGCAAATATCAGCACTGCAGTTAATATATATTTTGGTTTTATTCTATAAAACCCAATCAGTTTCTTCTTAAAATCATTAATGAGCGCTTTATTCTTAGACGTAAATACAGTTACTACGGCAACCGCGGCAGGTGAAACCAAGCCAAGAAACATTCCAAGATAAAGCCCCGTCCCTTCATTAAGTAAAATTGCAAATAGCCACCAGAACCAAGTGCAGGCAAATGTAATCAAATAGAATCTGACCGGTCGATATATATACTTTTCCATGACTACACCTCAGCCTCTGCAATCACAAGCTCACTCTTTATACCATTGAGCTCAATGTAATTGTCTGCTTCGGCATCTGAAAAGTCATCAACCTTTTTGCCCTGTCTCTCATAATAAATATGAGTTGCTATTCCCTTTTTTGTGCTTCTAAATCTATAATCTGCAGGAATTGTAAGTCTTGATGTTGCTGACAACTGATTAATCTCAAGCGCACCCTCATGTGATAAAACACTGATCTGCATATCAAGATTTGAATCTATCTCAATTTCACTTTTATTTCCCTGAAGGGTAACTTCGCTAAGTTTGCCATTTACCTCAATATGTTCATTTTCTATATCAGTAATATTCAGTGTCCCTGCATTAACTGATAATTCGATTTTTCCAATATATTTTACTGGAATAAAAATAGTAATGACCAAACTCTCCTTTGCATCTGCTTCACTGGCTTCATTAAATCTGTTAAGATCAATATCAATTCGGTTTTTTATATCATCAATCTTTACTTTATAATCTGCCAGAAGATTCTTATAGACATTTGAAAACATTGCGACTTTAATTTTTTCTCCATGATATGCCTTTAAATCTACAGCATATGCTCCACCAAGCTTGATATCAAAATTCTTCTTACCATCAATATCGTATTCAGTACGACTTTCATAAATGTAATCAGACTGCTTTTTCTCTAATTTATCATTCGAAAGTAATTCATCAACTGATATCTGGAAGAAATCTGCTATTGCCATCAGATTTGCAATATCCGGTGTTCCTGTTCCATTTTCCCACTTTGTAATGGCTTGTCTTGATACACCGATTTTCTCAGCCATCTTCTCCTGTGAAAGTCCAGCTTGTTTTCTGTAATGTTTAATTTGTTCTTCTAAAGTCATTTTTCTACCTCCGTTTTCTTTTTGTTTTACTTCATTCACAGATTAGTAAATTAACCTTTACCAAACAAGAAACATTAGCTGTAATTTCACTATTTTTCTGCTACTTTCCGTAGCAACGCCCTAAAATAAAGGTTTTTACAACAAAAAATAAATTTATCCAATCGCCAAATTCAAATCTTCTGTTACTTTCAGTCTCTGCTGAAGACTGAAAGTTACCTTCGCTTTACTATTTCTAATAGTTTTCTCACATAATCATCTGCGTGATTTATTGAAAACTCTCCATGATACATATTAGGAAGAACTTGTATAAAACTATCATGCAATTTTTCATGAATGATTTTAGCAGATTTTTTCATTGATTGCTTTTCTTTTTCTCCAACATAAATTTGAACGGTTGCTTCACACTCTCCAATGCCATCTTTTAGTGAATATACTGAGTTTTCCTGTAAAAAGGCAATCATATCACTTTTTCTAATAGCACAAGTATCTTTGTAATATTCATCAAACAAATTCGACTTTATTCGTAATGATTTGAATTGCAATTTTGAAAACCACTTATACTTTATTAAGCCATAGCAACTTCCAAACGCCGGTTTAATCATAGAATATGTAAATTTTGAAGGTATCACAAGTACACTTTCCACTATTGCATACTTACATATATCTTTGCGTTGAGATAAAATTTCAAGCAAAATCTGCCCTCCAAGCGATAGTCCTCCCATCATTAAAACAGAACCGCCCAATTTGTTATTTACAAATTCTATAATATCCAAAGCATTATTCTCTATCGTTGTAAACTGCTTATCACATCCTGCATGACCATCTAATATAGGCAAAACCACATGATAATCTGTTTGAAGTCTTTCAGCAACCTCTTTGTAATTCCACCATGATAAACCGCCTCCGTGTAAGAGGATAATTACATCGCTGTTTTCTTTTCCATATTCTACATAATTCAACCTCTTTCACCTCGCTGTAAATTTCCAATTTATTGCACCCCCAATAATAGCACAATCTTTCATTCACATCCAACTATCCGTATTTTCCCTTTTAAGTTCCTTGTTGAGAGCCATTCCATCTATCTTTCCCAAGACTTTATTCTTAATAATGTTGTCTTGAGAATGACCACATATTTCTAATCTGTTTAGAAAGAGTATCGTAACTCCATAAACGATTACTTCTTTTTATAGAGTTAGGATCATTCACAATAAACATCCCCTGCTTCATTCCTCTAATCACAATAAGATGTCCTGTAGTAGTAAAGTCTCCTGGTTTCATACTACATATAAGAGGTCTTCCATTCATGATTTCATTCTTCATAGAAGAATAAGAGAGGGGAATGTTTCTTCCATAAATACCATAATGTTTCATACCTTCAGTAAAGAAAGACCAGGATGTTCCATCTTGATAATAGCCATGACTATATGCATATGATGCCACATCAAAAGGGGTAATGTTATTTCTTCCTGTTAATCCTGCAATAATCATTGCAGTACTCGTAGGACCACAGCCATTCATGCCAATCACATTATATCCATACTTTCCATAGCCCCATCTTTGATCATATTGAAGTAAGAGAGGATAACGTCCTTTTGTGACTGGACCTATTGTATCTGTATAAACATGTCCTTTTTTACTTGGATAGTTGTAAACAAAATCAATAAGTTCTTCATTACGATAAAGTGATTGAATCATTGCATCAGGATATTGATTCTTATTATTTAATATAGTACGTAGTTTAGGATTAGAACGCGCTTTTATTTCTAAACCAATATCTTCTCTTAGTCCACTTGCACCACCACTTATATTATAAGCTATATGACCTATAAGAATTGAGAATACACAAAGTAATACAATGATTATTTTTTTCATATGTTTTCATCTCCTTAAAAAAGCATCTTCATTACTTGTATTTTACCAATACAAACGAAGATGCTTCTTTAATACATTCTTATAGAATTCTTATGAACTCCTTAATTTTTAGGAAGAGTAATTGTGAAGACTGTTTCTTCCTTATTACTTGATGCAAAGATAGAACCATGGTGAAGTTCCACTATTTCCTTGGCAATAGCGAGACCTAAACCACTTCCACCTTTTTTTGAATTACGTGCTGAATCTAAACGATAAAAGTTCTCAAATATACGATTCAATTTTTCTTGAGGTATCTCTTTTCCTTTATTGATGACTTTAATAATGACATCATCATGCATACTATGAACATCAATATTGATATCAGTATGATCCTTACTATAGCTAATCGCATTCTTAATCACATTACTAAAGACTCTGCTAAGTTTATCCGCATCACCATATAATGTGATATCTTCATCTTGATTAAGATGAATATTCTTTTCCTGTTCTACTAGGACAGGATAGAAATCATCAACAATTTGTTCGAGCATCAGACGAATATCTAAATCTTCTTTTTCTAAAATAATCTTTTCCGAATTATAACGAGCTACTTCAAATAATTCATTAATGAGATCTTCTAAGCGATAAGATTTATCTAATGCAACATTAATATACTTCTCTCTTTGAGTATCAGGCATATCTTTAATTTCATCTAATAAAGATAAGTAACCAATCATAGAAGTCAATGGTGTTTTAATATCATGAGCTAAGTAAACAATGAGTTCATCCTTCTTCTGTTCACTCTCTCTTGCAAGTCTCTCATTCTTTATTGATTCACTCTTTAGTTCATTAAATCGTCTTTCTATATCATAAAGTTCTTCTGGTAATGTGATATAGTCTACACTCTTATCTATTAATTCATGAGATGCATGAGTCAATGCATCCATATAATAGGACGTCTGTTTATAAAGATGATGAATCATAAACGCAAAAGAAATCACTATATAGATTAATAAAAACAACAGAAGCGAGAGTGGATTCTTCACAATATTATAAAAGAACGCTAGAAACGTATAAATATTAGAATCAAGATCATAGACCCATTGAAAATCAAAAAAAGCAGCCAAATAGACTGCCAATACAAAAACAACTAACAGTCCTACTGTATAAGCTATATATTGTAGTAGTGTACGTTTATAAATCTTCTTTAAGATCGTATTAGTTTCCATATCATCCATCCTTTATTTTTCAATCTTATAGCCTACTCCATAAACTTTCTTTATATATTTAGGATTTCTTCCACCATCATGCATCTTTTCACGTAAGTGTCTAATATGCACCATGATTGTATTATTATCTCTCTTATAATAATCTTCTCCCCAGACCTTTAAAAACAAGTCATCACTCTTTACAACATTTCCTTTATGAACACATAATTCCCATAATATCGCAAATTCTGTTTTAGTCAGTTCTATCTTCTTTTCATTAAAATAGAATTCTCTTGTATCATTATTAATACGTATTCCTCTAAAATCTATTTCATTCTTTTCTTCTTTTTCATTATAATTCTTATAACGTCTTAGCTGTGCTTTGACTCGTGCAACAAGTTCTAATGGCTGGAATGGCTTTGTGACATAATCATCTGCACCAATACTTAAACCATTGATTTTATCAATATCCTCTACCTTTGCGGTCACAAAAATAATAGGAAACTTATACTTTCTTCTTATTGTATTACATAAAGAAAAACCATCCATATCAGGCATCATTACATCTAAGATAGCTAAATCAATCTTTAAATCATCAATATCTCTTAATACATCCTGACTAGAATAGTACTTATATACAGTAAAATTCTCATTTTCTAAATAGATTTGTATTAAATCTGTAATCTCTTTTTCATCATCTACAACTAATATATTCATAAATATCCCCTCTTATGTACCATTATATCATTTACATTCCTATCAATTATTAATACTTTCTTAATTATTGAAAAATCCCTCTAGAGTTAGTCATAAATAATATGATATGATAGTCGCATTGTGTGGAGGGAAATAAACATGAAGAACATGACTAAAGGGAAACCATTAAAGCTTATATTCTTATTCGCATTACCACTTATGTTAGGTAATATCTTGCAGCAATTATATACAATGGTAGATACAATGATTGTAGGACAGTTCTTAGGTGTTAATGCCTTGGCGAGTCTAGGCGCTGCAGACTGGATTAACTGGGCTATTTTAGGAATAGTAATGGGCTTTACACAGGGATTCTCTATTCGTATCTCACGTACTTTTGGCGCTGAAGATTATGAAAATATGAAAAGATCTATGCATATGATTTTCTTCTTATGTGCTTTCTTTTCCATTCTTACAACAGTTTTTGCAGAATTATCTATCGTTCCATTATTAACTCTATTAAATACACCATCTAACGTTATTCAGGGGTCTATTACGTATTTAAGAATCATGTCCGGTGGTTTGACGATTACAATGTTTTATAACTGTTTTTCTAGTATATTACGTTCTTTAGGTGATAGCCGTACACCATTACTCGCAATGATTGGAGGAGCAATCACAAATATCTGTTTAGATTTATTATTTGTAGTGGTATTTAACTGGGGTATTGCAGGTGCTGCGATTGCGACATTATTAGCACAGTTCTTAACTGCAATATTCTGTCTCTATATGTTGAAGAAGGAATTACCATTCAAGTTAGAACTCGCTAAATTTAAGTTTGAAAAAAAGATCATCAAGAACTTATTACAGTTAGGTTCACCTCTTGCCTTCCAGAACCTCATTATTTCTGTTGGTGGTATTATGGTACAGTCAGTAGTCAATCGTTTTGGATTCTTATTTATTGCAGGATTTACTGCCACAAATAAGCTCTATGGTTTATTAGAAGTAGCCGCTATTTCATTTGGTTATGCCATTACAACATTTAATAGCCAGAACCTTGGTGCAAAACAGTATGAACGTATTAAAAAAGGTGTGGCACAGGCTGCCTTCCTGTCATTCTGTACTTCAGTAATTATTGGTGGTTCAATGGTTCTATTTGGTAAGCATATCTTATTACTCTTTATTTCAGGTACACCTGATCAGATTAATAAGGTACTTACTATTTCTTATAAATATCTCTTCATTATGGCAATATGTCTACCAATTCTTTATATGCTTCATTCATATAGAAGTGCACTACAGGGAATGGAAAATACATTTATACCAATGGTATCAGGTATTGTGGAACTCGTTATTCGTGTAGGTGTTGCCCTCATCTTCCCTATATTCTTAGGTCAGAATGGTATTTATCTTGCAGAAGTACTCGCATGGACTGGTGCAGCAGTATTGCTTTATATATCATATAAAATAAAAATACATGCATTATTAAAAGGCAATAGTGAGATGGCTTAGTCATCTTCTATTGCCTTTTTGTATCATTAAATTTACCTATTTAGAATAACCCATTGATATTTTCATCTAATTTTTAACAATCTAAAAGCACCTCTTTCGAGGTGACTACAGATTTTATTTTACTACAATATTTAAAAGATCGTCATATTTAGATAAAAAAACACTTTTAAAATGCTTTTTTACAACTTCTCTTGTATGTTCTTGATCAATTGTAAAGCCGTGCTGACCATTATTTGCATCTCCAAATTCCATACATTCCAAGAAGACACGTGATACTTTTCAATTTGAATTACCTAATTGAATATATTCTATTATTGTTCCTCCTGTCTTATGACTTCTTTTAATGAAAATTGATGCTGATCATACTGATAAACAAAAATACAACAATTTCCAAAACCTTTGTTTAACTCTTCCGTAGGATCTTGGATAGCTCTTAAAAAATTAAAACATGCACCACTATGAGAAACTACCAAAACATTTTCATGATCTTCCTTATCCATAATTTCCGTTAACGTCTTCATCATTCTATCTCTCGTTGTATTTGAAGATTCTCCACCAAATTGGATATAAAAAGTTTCACAATCTTTTGGACTAAGGTGTTTATTTAATCTTTCACTTTCTCCTTCAAGTTCTCCATAAAAATTTTCTTTTAATCCTTTTAATCTTGTATAAGGCATATCTACAATCAACTCTAAAGTATCACTACATCTTTCACTTGTAGAACAATAAGCATGATCAAAAGTAATGCCTTTTTTAGAAAAATAATCTCTTGCTTTTTGCGCCTGCTTGATTCCCTTTTCAGTTAATGGGGAATCACACCAGCCTTGAATTTTATGTTGAACATTGAATAATGTTTCTCCATGACGCATAAGATATAATGTTTTCATTTTATTTACTTCCCTTCATATGAACTACCCGGACTTATCATAATATATATAAGAATAAATAGCGAAAGACAAAAAGGTACTTCTATCCATAAGTAGACAAATAGCGGTAATTATCTATATTGAGAATGATCTTTCAATTAATCCTTTAAACCTAAGTAACGCATATGATTGATGTTGTCTACAAGTTCATCTATTGATTCTTTCATACCATCTAGAATCCAGTGAAGAACCATACTATGAAAAGCGTTGGTATCGTAGAGTGTCGCAAATTTTAATTCTTTGGATAATGAAATTCCTTAATGAATTAATCTGAGTAATTCACTCATTTACATCATTTTATTTATATGTGTATTACCTAGCAGAACAACAAAGTACAAACGGGCTTTCTGTTTTAATTTCTTAGCATAGAAAAAGATGATATTCATCGATACCATCTTTCTAATACCTTTCGGTAAATTTCATTTATCTAAAGATAACTTCTTTATCGAGAAAAACTTTATAAGCCATATCTTTCTTCTCAATCTTTCAAAAATTGAACAAAATCTACTAGTTCTACATTTCCCTCTTTATATTTTTTATCATAAATTTCAGAAACAATTAAGTCTTCTAATTCCTCATCCGTTAAAACATTGTAACTCTTTCCTTCAAATGTCATCTTTCTCAAATGATGTTTCATTTCCATACTTTATCGCATCCTTGATATCACTATATCATACCCTCTCTTACTATCATGAAGAAATCGTCTATTAATCCAAAAAAAGACATCTCCTAAGAGATGCCTTAACGAATTATTTAACTACAATATTTACAATCTTGTTAGGAACATAAATGATCTTCTTAACTTCTTTACCATCAGTATGTGCCTTAACATTTTCAAGTTCTAATGCCTGCTGTTTAACAGATTCAGCTTCCTGATCCTTATTAATAGATAAACGTCCACGTACTTTACCATTTACCTGTACTGCAATTTCAATTGTAGATACAACAAGCTTGTCTTCTTCATATGTTGGCCATGCTTCATAAGCGATTGTTCCTTCATGACCAAGTTTTTCCCACATTTCTTCACAGATATGAGGTGCAATACATGAAAGCATCTTAACGATACCTTCTGCATATGGCTTATAAACTGATTTAGCCTTATATGCTTCATTGATGAAAATCATCATCTGTGAGATAGCTGTATTAAAGCCAAGGTTTTCATAGTCTTCAGTCACCTTCTTAACTGTTGAGTGATATACGAAGTCTAGTGAACCATCATTTGTATCAGTTAACTTATCAGATTCAACAAATAGTCTATAAACACGTTCTAGCCATTTCTTTGAACCTTCTACACCTGTTTCACTCCAAGGTTTAGATGCTTCAAGAGGACCCATAAACATTTCATATAAACGTAATGTATCTGCACCATATGCTTCTACAATATCATCTGGGTTAATAACATTACCCTTTGACTTAGACATCTTCACACCATTTGGACCAAGAATCATACCTTGATGGTATAGCTTTTTGAATGGTTCTTTAACTGGTACGATACCCTTGTCATATAAATAGTTATTCCACATACGTGAATATAATAAGTGTCCTACTGCATGTTCTGGTCCACCAACATATAAATCAACTGGCATCCAATGCTTTAATAATTCTGGATCTGCAATAGCCTTATCGTTATGTGGATCAATATATCTTAAGAAGTACCAAGAAGATCCTGCAGAACCAGGCATTGTACTTGTTTCTCTCTTACCCTTCTTACCATCTACTTCTACATTAACCCAGTCAACAGCCTTATCTAATGGAGAAGAACCTGTCTTTGATGGACTATAATCTTCAAGTTCAGGTAGGATAAGTGGTAACTGATCATCACTTAATGCAACAGATGTTCCATCATCAAAGTTAATGATTGGAATTGGTTCACCCCAATATCTCTGTCTTGCGAAGATCCATTCTCTTAAACGATAGTTAACATGCTTAGAACCACAATGATGTTCTTCTAACCAGTCTAACATCTTATCGATTGCTTCCTGTTTATCTAAACCATTTAAGAAGCCAGAGTTGATATGTACACCATCCTGTGTCCATGCTTCCTTAGTAATATCTCCACCTTCTAATACTGGAATAATATCGATACCAAACTTCTTTGCGAAAGCATAGTCACGATCATCATGTGCAGGAACAGCCATGATAGCACCTGTTCCATAACCAGCTAATACATAGTCAGAAATCCAGATTGGAATCTTCTTACCATTTACTGGGTTGATTGCATAAGCACCAATGAAGACACCAGTCTTTTCTTTATTTAATTCAGTTCTTTCAAGTTCTGACTTAGTTGCACATACATCTAAATAAGCTTTTACTTCATCCTTCTTATCAGGAGTCGTAATCTTTTCTACTAATTCATGTTCTGGTGCTAATACACAATAAGTAGCTCCAAATAATGTATCACAACGTGTTGTGAATACTGTGAATTTATCATCATAACCATCTACCTTAAAATCAACATGAGCACCGATTGATTTACCAATCCAGTTTCTCTGAATTTCTTTAGTAGATTCTGGCCAATCAACTTCTTCTAATCCTGCAAGTAATCTTTCAGCATATTTAGGGATATCAATAACCCACTGTTTCATATTCTTACGAATAACAGGGAATCCACCACGTTCACTCTTACCATCAATAATTTCATCGTTCGCAAGTACTGTACCTAATTCTTCACACCAGTTAACAGGAATATCTACATATCTAGCTAAACCATCTTCATATAACTGTTTGAAAATCCACTGAGTCCATTTATAGAAGCTAGGATCACAAGTAGATACCTGCTTATCCCAGTCAAATGAGAAACCTAACATCTTTAACTGTTTAGTGAAAGTCTGAATATTCTTTAATGTAAATCCTTCAGGGTGGTTACCTGTCTTGATTGCATACTGTTCAGCAGGTAAACCAAATGAGTCAAATCCCATTGGATGTAATACGTTATATCCCTGCATTCTCTTCATTCTTGACATGATGTCAGTTGCTGTATATCCTTCTGGATGTCCAACATGAAGACCTTGTCCTGATGGATAAGGGAACATGTCTAAGGCATAGTATTTAGGCTTTGAGAAATCATAAACATCTGTTTCGAATGTCTTATTCTCTTCCCAGTATTTCTGCCATTTCTTTTCTACTATCTTATGATCATAAGTCATAATTTTGTCTCCTCCACTTTTAAAATAAAAAAAGTCCTCATGTCTAAGGACGAGAACTCGCGGTACCACCTTAGTTCATGAAGACTGATTCATGCGCTTAATGCTTTAACGCAGCAATACGTGATCTGCTTACCACAGACCCATCTCCCTAGCGAGTTCAATGGATGACTTTACTTATTCACACCAGCCATAAGTTCTCTTAAAAAGCATGACCATCTACTACTCTAGTTCCTTGACTTTTATATACTCACTCACTTTATCATAATTTCCCATTATTTGCAAGAATTATCATCTCATTTTAAGAATGCGGGATGGATTGAGTTTGATAATATAAATAACACTAAACAATGTTGAGATACAGACTAACAAGAATGAACCAGCCCACAATAAAAGCATACTAAGAGGCTGGAATGTAAGATGCATGGGAAAGTCCGTAATCTGAGGAATAATCTGATTCATCACCTTCATAATACCTAATAATATAAGAGAAGCAGTCAAATAGCTATAAGAATGGAGAATCAGACATTGATAGAAAGACATCTTAAAAATATGTTTATTCTTTTCACCATAGGCTTTCATAATCGCATGATCCTTCTTTAAATGCATAGCATGAAGAATCATGATTTCCATAATCATAAAGATAGAAGAAATAATAGTCAAAATAGAAAAAATGACAAGAATCATCTGAATTCTATTCATGTTATCATTTAATGTTTTCTTTGTTGATTCCCCCATTGTCTTGAATTCATATTCAGGATAATTCTTTTTTAAAGAATCTATAATTGATTTGTCTGCCTTATACTTTAACATACCATATCTTGCAGTTGGTGTCTGATTAAAGAGTGATTCGATCCAATGATAGTTAGCAAATTCATACATATAAAAGGCATCATAATTGTAAGTTTGTGGAGATATACCTACTATTTTTACTTCTATTCCTTTGATTTTTAATTGATGTTTATAATAGATCGTCCATGATGTATTGAGTAACGAATTTACCTTCTTATTTTGGGCAAGTTTTCTTGCCGTTGAGAGAGGTACCGCAATTTCATGATTATTTTGTGGTGCTCTTCCATATATATACTGGCTGACATAAGATGTATCATCAGATATAAACAGAACTTCATTCTTCTGATATCTTTGACTATTATGAGAGATTCCCATGAGATTATAATCATCTAAATTCAAATAATGATAGGTTGCTTCATTGAAATGAGTTAAAGATAAAGGATCATCATTACGTAATTTATAAGTAATTGACTTCTGTGGGATCAATGAAGAGAGATATTGATAGATGGTATTACGAAAAGAAAATGTAAAGGTAAATGTCATCATCAGACATAATAATGCGATAGATAATGCGAAAGACATTTGAAAGAACCTTTTACGACTACTTAAAAAGGACTGGATTGTTAGCTTGAAAATAGGAAAATGATATCTTTTATTACTACAATGATTCTCTTTAGGATATACATCTGTCTTTTGGATTACTGTATCCTTTATGATATAGCCATCCTTCATCTCTATAATACGATCACTGTATTGTTTCACTGATGTTTCATCATGGGATACAAATAATACAAGAGAAGAATGAGAACGTTCCTTCAATATCTGCAATACTCTCTTTGCATTATCTGGATCAAGTGATGCTGTTGGTTCATCACATAGAATAATATCTGGATTATAATAAAGAGCACGTTCTATCGCAGTGCGTTGTCTTTGCCCTAAAGAAAGTGCACCCACTGGAGTATTCTTAAACTGTTTAGTGAGTGTTTCATCCAATATGTAAGATGATTTATGAAAATAATCATATAAACGAATATTATTTGTGATAGAAAGCCAAGGAATAAGATGAAAATCCTGAAAGATAATAGAAATCTTCTTATCTTTATAAATGACTTCTCCAGAATAATCATCATCGAGTCCAGCAATAATATGAAGTAAAGTACTTTTTCCACATCCACTTGGTCCTATTAGTGACACAAATCCTATATCAGGAAGCGTACAAGAAATATTGTCTAGTACATGTTCATGCAGATAACGTTTATTGATTGATTTAAGTTGAATCATATTATTCCTCCCTGAGTAATGAGACTATACTTTCTTTCTTAATACGAATAAACGGTGCAGATGCAGAAAGTATGAGTATAAGAAGATAGAGAAAATAGAAAATAACATAGAAATAATAAGGAGAGGCAAGGCAGGTAAAATGGAAATATTCCTCAAATGATGTCAATGGAAGAATAGAAAGAATGATTATAAACATCACTATGCTGATAGAGTAAATAAATGTGCCAATAATAAATATTTCTATCTTTGATTCACACTGTAACTGTTTGTATGTTGCACCCATAGAGATTTTTAAAGCTAATGAGCGGCTTCTTTCTAAGTAAAGAGAAGAGAAGACTGTTTTTGTGAGTTCTATCGCCACAATTAAACTGATCATCATATAAGCCAATGCAATTATGCGACCAATAGAAATAAGCGTACCATAACTCATCTTCTTCATATATACATCATTATCTGCTTCATAATTGTTTTCATAACGTTTAATGACTGTTTCAGGATTATTGGTGATAATATCCATCTTGTCATCTCTTATAAGATCTGGATATTTCTTATCTATATCATGATGAAAACAGACAAATTGATCCTGATAAAAATTATCTTCTATTACTCCTACTACTTTATATGTGTCATCTTCTAATAGATGACATGTGAATTGTGATTTGAGTTTATGAGATAAATTATGTGTAATAATGACTTCATTTGTATGATGAGGAAAACGACCTGAAAGAAGCTTGATATGATTTTTCTTAGCAGGTAAACGAATCAAAAATGCATTCACACCTTTTATATACCCACTTTCTATATCAAAGTGTGGCGTTTCTTTTTCCTTTAAAGAGAGGGATTCCCCATCATGACTTGCTATAGTCACAATATCTTTAAGTGGTGCTTCCATGTAAGATTTTTCTATGGAGGTAGAAAGACCATTTAAACCACTTATAATTACTAGCGAAGTCACAATAACAAGTATCTGAAAGAGTGAAAGAAGTGCTAGTCTCCTTCTTTCTCCTAACACTTCTTTAAAGCTATATCTTAAAGAGAAGTGCTTCTTATGTTGAGGAATCAGAACATCTTTATTTGTATTCCCTTCTTTAACAGTATGTAATGTCTGATTCCTCATCTCTATGAGTATATCTACATATTCATCTAATAGTTCTGTATCATGAGACACAACAATGACCAAACGATCTTCTGAGACTTCCTTTAAGAGTGTCATAACCTCTTTTGCCTGTTTATAATGAAGTGCACCTGTTGGTTCATCGCACAGTAATACAGGTGCATCCTTTAATAGAGCACGAGCAATAGAGACACGTTTCATCTGTCCAATAGAAAGTTCATTAGGACATCTTTTCATAAGTTTATCTATCTTCAATCGTCTAGTGATTTTATCCATCTTCTTCTTATTCAAATCAATCTGACCAAAATAACATCCAGCCATGATGTTTTCTTCTACTGTATAAGAAGGTATCAGATCATTATTCTGTTTAATAAAACCGATCATCTTACAAAACGAGGCATCTATCTCTTTATAATTGAAAGTAATCTTTCCTTCATATTTCAGTAAGCCACATAAACAATAAAGAAGAGTTGATTTCCCACATCCTGAAGGACCTTTAATACCTACTAGCCCCGTATCTGGAAATATATAATTCACATGATCTAATAGACATATATCATAACTCATAGTTAAGTCTTTAAGTTCTAGCATATTCTTTTCTCCTTTTTATGTTATAATGATCCGGGTGATAAAAAATGAATCCTTTTCCATATTCTTTAGATAACAAACGTTATCATACATACAACTATTTTTTAAAAATGAGATATCATAAAAAAGTCGCAAAGGTCTCTTTAGATGCCCATTTTACTTGTCCTAATAGAGATGGGACAAAAGGCTTTGGAGGCTGTATATTCTGTTCTGAGAAAGGATCTGGAGACTTTATTCTAGATAGCGATTCTCTTTTAGAACAGTTTAAAACAGGTTCTGAAGTGATGAAAAGAAAGTGGCCTGAAGCTATCTTTATTCCTTACTTCCAGGCATATACAAATACCTATGCTTCTTTAGATCAGTTAAAGAAGATCTATGAACCATTTATTGGTATGAAGGATGTTGTTGGTATTGCGATTGCGACACGTGCAGACTGCCTCACTGAAGAAATATGTGCTTATTTAGAAGAATTATCTAAGAAAACGGATGTCTATATAGAATTAGGCTTACAGACTATTCATGATACTACCGCAAAAGAAATCAATCGTTGTCATTCATATCAGGAATTCTTAGATGGACTCTCTATGTTAAGAAGACATCATTTAGAAGTCTGTGTGCATATCATTAATGGTTTACCTAATGAAACAATAGAGATGATGTTGGAGACTGCAAAAGCGGTAGGAAAACTAGATATTCAAGGTATTAAGATTCACAATCTCTATGTCACACAAAATAGTCGTCTATATAAGCTCTATTATCCTTTTAAGATGTTAGAAAGAGATGAATATATTTCTTTAGTTGCAAGACAATTAGAATATATTCCAAGTCATGTAGTCGTAGAAAGACTGACTGGAGATGCACCATTAGAAGAATTAGTAGCTCCTTTATGGTCTATTAAGAAAACAACAATTCTTAATGATATCGATAAATATATGAAAGCACACGATATTATGCAGGGCGATCTTGTATCTCTCAAATAATATATACGAAAGAAAAGAAAGAATTACTTAAGAACACAAAAAAAATCTGGCCAAAAGCCAGATTTCTTTTTATTATTCTTCTGTTTCAAGAAGACCGTATCCACCATCTCTACGTTTATAGACAACACATACTGTATTAGTTTCGATGTCTTTATAAACGAAGAATGAATGACCAATGAGTTCCATCTGCATGATAGCTTCTTCCATGTCCATTGGTTTAGGATTAATTGTTTTTGCCTTAACGACAACGTCTTCTTCTTCAGGTTCTTCAAGAGCTTCTAAAGTGTTAATGTTGAAAGCGAGTTTATTATTCTTTGACTTTCTACTTAACTTTGTCTTGTACTTTCTGATCTGTCTTTCTAGTTTATCGATAACTAAATCGATTGCTTCATATAGATCATCACTTGTTTCTTCTGCACGAAGAAGAACATACTCTGTAGGAATTGTAACTTCAATTTTCTGACCAAATGGGTAAGTTCTAATTAAAACCTTAGCCTCCACATCTTGTCCCATGATGAAGTACTTGTCGAGCAATGCTAGTTTTTTAATAATCTTGTCCTCAATAGCATCTGTAATTGTAACGTTTTTACCTCTGACAATAACTTTCATAATTAATTCCTCCTTTACAATTCTTTCTATATCTATATTATACATAAAAAAAAACTAAAAAAACACTCTTGACATAAAATATAAAAAAAGAAGACGTTAATGTCTTCTTAAGCTAAGTATTTCTTTAAGTCTTCTACTTTATTTAATTTTTCCCATGGGAATTCAACATCAGTACGACCAAAATGTCCATAAGCAGCTGTTGGACCATAGATTGGATTTAATAAATCTAATGTATTGATGATACCCTGAGGAGTTAAATCAAATTCTTTCTTGATTGCATCTAAGATGACTTCATCAGCTACCTTACCAGTACCATAAGTATCAACATGCACACTTGTAGGATCCTTTATACCAATTGCATAAGATAACTGGATTTCAATACGATCACATAATCCTGCTGCAACAATGTTCTTAGCAATATAACGAGTGATATAAGCTGCACTTCTATCTACCTTTGATGGGTCTTTACCAGAGAATGCGCCTCCACCATGTCTTGCCATTCCTCCATAAGTATCAACGATAATCTTACGTCCAGTTAAACCAGTATCACCATGAGGACCACCAATAACGAATCTTCCTGTTGGATTGATGAATACCTTGTAGTCTTCATTCATATGATGCTTTCTTACAACTTCTTTCATGATTTTTTCTTTAATGAATGTCTTGAATTCTTCTTCATTGAAATCTGGATCATGCTGGATTGACATAAGAATTGTATCAACCTTAGGATTGTTTTCATCTGTATAATCAATAGTAACCTGTGATTTCATATCAGGTCTTGCATGCTTGAATGTACCATTATGTCTTAATTCACTTGCGTAACGTACTAATTCATGAGCCATAGAGATTGGTAAAGGCATATATGTTTCAGTTTCATTTGTTGCATAACCAAACATGATACCCTGGTCACCTGCACCACCTACTTCTACATTTGTACCTAATGCGATATCACTAGACTGTGTATCCATTACTACCTTGATTTCACAAGTATCTGCATCAATACCTAAATCTTCAGCAGTATAGCCGATTCTTCTCATCACATCACGAGCCACTGCTTCATAATCTACTTTCGCATTCGTTGTAATTTCTCCACCAATAACTAATAAATTAGTAGTTGCAAAACATTCACAAGCTACACGTGAATATTTGTCCTGTCTTAAGCATTCATCTAAGATTGCATCACTAATCTGATCACAAAGCTTATCTGGATGTCCTTCTGATACAGATTCTGATGTAAATAAGTTCTTTTCCATTTTCTTCTTTTCCTCCTGTAATAAAAAAGCTCTCCTCAAAGAGGAAAGCGTAGTAATCTGCTTCCTCTTATTGTTCAAGTAATACTTGCTTGGTCAAGGCACCTTCTATATAAGGGTTGCCACCACTTTAAAACGATCCTCATCTGTGTGGTTCTGAATAAGAGTATAAAAATATTTAATTAAATTGCCTGTACTTCAATAACGCCTGGGACTTCTTCTATTAAAATCTGTTCAACACCATCTTTAATAGTAGAATCTAACATCATGCATCCTGCACATGCACCAAGCATATGTACATAAACAATGCCGTCTTTGAAATCAACGAATTCTAAGTCTCCACCATCTCTTTGTAGATAGGGTCTCAACTTATGAATGACTTCCTTAATGGCTTCAATCTTTTCTTCCATGATTTCACCTCGCTTCTGCTTGACCATTATAACACACAAAATAAAAAAGAAAAGTGATATGCCCTATAGAATCACTAAAAAACATACTTATTTATTAGACAATTTTGATAGATTGCACATTTTTAAGCATAATTCGCTATTTTTATAAAGTAAATGAACTCTGAACATGATAAAAGAACCCCTGAGGGTTCTTCAATGTTATTCATCGCCCATATTCTTAATATAATCCAATACAAAGTCAACTACCCACGACCTAAAGGTCATGGGCTTGTAACTGCCCAGTCGTACTAACGGTTTACACCTCCGACCTTTAACCCCAATAGATATTGCTATCTAAAGTGGCGTTACATCATAGGGTGGTTGACAGCACCCTTTGTAGCAGAGTTTACTCTGTTACAACTGTATTAGGTACTTGGCTATCTGCAAGATAGTCTATTCCCATACGATACAGATTCATAGCTCCAATGCGGTCATCATTAGATTTATAGCCACATTTTTTGCAGGTAAACAGATGTATCTTCTTATTGCGGTTAGACTTTTCAACATGTCCACAGCAAGGGCAGCACTGGCTTGTATAGCGAGGGTCTACCTTAATAACAGAAGACTGATTCTGTTTTGCTTTGTAGATTATTTTCTGCTCAAGGTCATAGAAAGACCATGATACAGAAACGTAACGATCTTTTGTCTTAACACGTTCTGTAGCATTACGAATGCCTGACAAATCTTCCAATACAAAGAGAGTGTGCTTTGGATTGTTTTCAACGAGTGCCTTCGATACCCGATGGTTAATATCCTGCATCCAACGGTTTTCTCGCTGACCGATAGCTTTACCACTAACAAATCCAGACTTATGTTTACTGTCATAAGTTGCAACAACAAAGTTAATACATCTGTCAATACCTACAACGTTGCAGATGTCAGAAATATTACTTTCTTCAATCTCATAGGTAACTGGTATATGCAGATAGTATTTGCCATGCTTACTTACAAGCTTGGCAGTACCAAACTTATAAATCGTATGATCGAAATACTTAGACATTCCATCTGAAAAATAAGATAACTTCACACGACCATTAAGCGTATTGATTGAAAAACGGTTTTGTGTTAAGGAATAATCTCTGTTCCAAACCAAATCATATTGAGGCTTTTTGAACGATGGTTTAATCCACTCATTCTGATTTTCAAGAATGGTCCTATATCTGGCGATAACAGTCTTCAGAACAGACTGAGCCATCTGCGATTTAAGGTTAAACTTTTCTCGTAAAGTAGAATACAAAGCTTTATTAAGTGAAAACTGCTTTAAGTCATGAGTGCGGAATACATAGTCTGAAACATAATTACAGGCATTACGATAAACAGACATAGTCTCATCAAGCAAAAACTTATCTGTTTCAGCTGCGATTATTTGAATTTTAGCTGTAATAGTCATCTGTTCCATAGATGTACTCCTTTCATAGATATTTCGCTATATATATTATATAATATGTATAGTGATAATCGATATTTCGAGGTGAACTGTGAACAATAGATACAATCGTTATAACAGACGAAAATACAGCCTGAAAGTACATATAGTTCTAGTAACCAAATACCGCAAACAACTACTAAAAGACTTTATCGCCGATGATGTTAAACAAGAGATTCTCGATATAGCTAATACTCGTGGCTACGAAATTATTGCGATAGAAACTGACAAAGACCATATACATTTCTTATTAAGTTACGATACATCATATATAGTCTGCGATATTGTCAAAATTGTAAAGCAGGAAACAACATACCACTTATGGCAAAAGTATAGTTCGGTCTTATCAAAACAGTATTGGAAGGAAAAAACATTTTGGTCAGATGGTTATTTTGCTTGTAGCATTGGAGAAGTGACATCAGCAACTATACAAAAATATGTTGAAAGCCAGGGATAATAGATACGATTTACGAGGCTCCTCCCGCCACCTATTAGCAGTGGGTTTCCGCCTATGACAAACGGAAGGATTTATTTATGAATATCAATAATGAATGACAAAGAGTACGACAATCATCCATCCAACAGACATATGAACATGTCTGCATACTGCAGTATCCCATATCCCAGCTTCAAACTTATAGTTACTTACAATAGTTGGAACTTGTGTGAGTATATAGAGTAATACAGCAACCAAGATATATAATATTTTTTTCTTCATATGTTTCTCCTCTACTATGTTAGCATGCGCTAACTATACCATACTCACCTTTTTGTAAAGTATATTATAATAAATACAAATTATTTATCTTTTTCACATTAAAGAATTATTATTATCTATTCTTTTATCACCATTATAATTATGCTATAATGCAGTTGATTGGAGGCGTGCAATGGAACATCAAGTTCATGTAGGTGACATTGTTGATGTGACCATTACTGGTATTCAACCATATGGTGCATTTGCTTTATTGCCTGATGGAAGCAGCGGATTAATTCATATATCAGAAATATCTGATGGATTTGTTCGTGACGTAAATCAATTTGTCTTTTATGGAGAACAGGTTAAGGTAAAAGTCATTGATATAGATAGCGTCCATCACCAGGCAAGGCTTTCTTTAAAAGCAGTCGCGAAAAAGAGACGTTTTCGCAAAAGAAAGTCAATCGTGGAAACACCTAAGGGTTTTAATCCACTAAGAGAAATGATGCCTCGATGGATCAGTCGAGGAATCGCAAAGGAGGAAGATGTATGATCAACGTTGATTTAAGTAAAGCTAAATTAACAGAAAGCATGGAATCATATAAGGACAGAGTCGCAGAAGTTCATGATATGATCCACAACAAAACAGGAGCAGGTAACGACTTTTTAGGATGGGTTGACTTACCTACTAACTACAACAAGACTGAAGTAGAAAACATTAAGAAAAAAGCTACAGAATTATCTGAAGAAATTGATGTTTTATTAGTTTGTGGTATCGGTGGTTCTTACTTAGGCGCAAGAGCTGCTATTGAAGCAATCAATGGTCTTTACCCAACAAACAAGGTTCAGATCATCTATATTGGTAATACATTCTCTGCTACTTATTTAGCACAGGTTAAGAACTATGTAAAAGATAAAGAATTCGGTATTAATGTAATTTCTAAGTCTGGTACAACTACTGAAACTTCAGTTGCTTTCAGAATCTTCAAAGAATTACTTGAAGAAACTAAGGGTAAAGAAGTAGCTCAGAGAAGAATTGTTGCTACTACAGATGCTCATAAAGGTGCATTAAAGACTTTATCTGACCAGGAAGGTTATACAGAATTCGTAGTTCCTGATGATATTGGTGGACGTTATTCTGTATTAACTGCAGTAGGATTATTCCCTATCGCAATGGCTGGTATCGATGTTGATGCAATGTTAAAGGGTGCTAAAGATGCACAGGATAAATACAACAATCCAGATCTTCTTACAAACGATGCTTATCAGTATGGTGTTGCAAGACAGATGTTATTAAAGGCTGGTTACCCAGCTGAAATGTTTGTAACTTATAACTTACAGTTACAGCAGACTGCTGAATGGTGGAAACAGTTATTTGGTGAATCTGAAGGTAAGGAAGGAAAAGGTATCTTACCTACAAGTGGTACTTTCTCAACTGACCTTCATTCATTAGGACAGTTCATCCAGGAAGGTTCTAAAGTTTTATTCGAAACTGTATTAAAGATCAAAGAACCTCAGATGAACTTAGAAATCCCTAGTGATGCAGATAACTTAGATGGTTTGAACTATTTAGCTGGTAAGACAGTTGATTATGTTAACCAGAAAGCATGTGAAGGTACTATTGATGCCCATGTAAATGTTGGTAACGTACCTAACATTCAGATCACTCTTGATCATGTTGATGCATATAGCTTCGGTTATATGGTATACTTCTTCGAAAAGGCTTGTGCAATGAGCGTTTACCTATTAGGTGTTAACCCATTCAATCAGCCAGGTGTTGAAGTTTATAAGAAGAATATGTTCAAGCTTTTAGGTAAGCCTGGATATTAATAAGAAATCCCGCAATCGCGGGATTTTTTTGTACAATGTGATGAGTTTGTAAGAAATTGTGATGTTTTTCACAAAGTGTACTGGATAATCTCTTTTTAATCAGTATAATAAAAGCGAGATGATGTTAAAAAGATAGTAGTGAGGCAGAAGAAATTGTTCTTCTGTTTTCATTTTACTAGAGAGGAGACAAACATGAAGAACATTACTATTATGGGTGGCGGCGTTCTGGGATCACAGATTGCATTCCAGGCAGCATATTGTGGTTTTGATGTAACAATCTGGTTAAGAAGTGAAGGCAGTATAGGGCGTACACAGCCTAAGCTTGATTCTATCAAGCAGTCTTATATTGATGCAATCAATCTCATGGATATTGATAAATCTATCAATACATGGTGTATGGGTATTGCAGGCTATGATGATTTTGATAAGGAGAACTGCCTAGAAAAGGTAGAACGTGCTTATTCTACAATCAAGCTAGAGCTTGATATGAAAACAGCAGTTAAAGATGCTGATTTAGTCATTGAATCTATGACAGAAAATATGGAAGCTAAGAAGGATGTCTATACAAAGATGGCTCCCCTACTTCCTGATAAAACAATTCTAGTTACTAATTCTTCTACTATGCTTCCTAGTAAATTAGCTAAGTTTACTGGTAGACCTGATAAGTTCCTTGCATTACACTTTGCAAATACGATTTGGAAGAATAATATGACAGAAGTTATGATGCAGGATAAGACAAATAAAGCATGCTTTGATGAAGTCATGAAGTTTGCAAAAGAGATTAGAATGATTCCATTGCCTGTCAATAAAGAAAAGTCTGGTTACCTACTCAATTCTATGTTGATTCCATTATTATTCTCAGGTATGGATTTAATGGTCAATGGTATCTCTGATCCTGAAAGTATTGATAAAGCATGGACTTTAGGTACTGGTGCACCTAAAGGACCATTCCAGATTCTTGATACAGTAGGATTAAAGACTGCCTATGAGATTGTAGGCATGTATGTAAAGATTCCTGGTTTCCTAGCACCTTATAATTTTAAAGGTATGCATAAGATGTTGAAGTCTTATATTGATCAAGGAAAACTAGGATATAGTACTGGTGAAGGATTCTATAAGTACAAAAAATAAGTAACTAAGCTAAATAAATGCCAGGAGTTTATACACCTGGCATTTATTTTTACATCGTATTTATTCAAAGTGATTTTCTCTAAATCAGCAAATACTTTTTTTATCAAGTGCTACTGCATCCTCAGAGATTTCCTGTTCAGATTCAAAGATTGCTTTGTCATTGCGTTTTGATTTGCTAATTCAGCGTTCCTATTAAAAAAATAGTTTACAGGTACAAAAAAAGTCAATCCGAAGATTGACTAATTCATAAATTGGAGCGGGTGATGGGAATCGAACCCACGTAGTCAGCTTGGAAGGCTGAAGTTCTACCATTGAACTACACCCGCATAGGATGGTGACTCGCAGGGGATTTGAACCCCTGACCCTCTGATTAAAAGTCAGATGCTCTGCCATCTGAGCTAGCGAGTCATAAAAAGATGGCTGGGATAACTGGATTCGAACCAGTGAAATGACAGAGTCAAAGTCTGTTGCCTTACCCCTTGGCTATATCCCAATAAAGATGGTGGGGAGGGACGGATTCGAACCATCGAACTCGTAGAGAACTGAGTTACAGTCAGCCGCGTTTAGCCACTTCGCTACCTCCCCACTGGTGCCGACTAGAGGAATTGAACCCCCAACCTACTGATTACAAGTCAGTTGCTCTACCAATTGAGCTAAGTCGGCAAATATTGAGCTATAAAATAAAATGGTGGAGGTTAACGGGCTCGAACCGCTGACCCTCTGCTTGTAAGGCAGATGCTCTCCCAACTGAGCTAAACCTCCGCTGCGGCTACTATATTATCATCATATTTATTCTAAGTCAACAGAAAATAGAAACTTTTTTGTAGTTTTGTATATAGGTATATTTGATTAAATGACGCTTTTTTTAATTTTTATTGATTTCTTCAAGTTTTTTTCTATTTTATTTGCTTTTTGTTATAGAAACGATTACAATTTAACTGTACCAGATAGCAGGTACATTTTAAAGGCTCTTGTTTAAGGCCGCTCTCAATGACACATACATTTGCTTTCCTTATTCAAGAGCTTTTATTGTGTCATGGGAGCATTTTTTTATTTGACAAATACTCTAATAGAGACTATATTCATTTAAAGCAGAGAGGTGATAGTATGCAAAGATTCACATTTGATGATGAAGATGACTCTATTCAAAAAGCCAAGAGAGTAAATTCTATTCAACAGAAAGAGAACGAGCCAGAAGTCAAAGAGGTAGTCAAAACGAAAGTGAAACATAAGAAATCACATTCTTTACCTAAACGTACTAAAACGAAGGTAAAGTATAAAGAGAAATCACATCCTGTGATGACTTTCATTAAGAATTTCATATTATTAGTATTACTTGCAATTATATTAGTGGCACTTGCGTTTGGTATACGTTTTTATTTAGATAACCCAGAAACAGTGAAACAGTGGTTCTGGCAAGGATATCGTTATTTATTCAGATAGAAAAAGAGGTCCTGATGGGACCTCTATTTGTTTACCTGAATGATGAAGAAATAAGCCATTGTCTTACCTCTAGGCACATCATAATGTTCTATGAGTGTAAGATAGTCTGAATTAAGTCTTAAATTCTTCTCTACAAGAGATATTTCAGTTGTATAGATAAATACATACCCTTCTGGTAAAACGTGTCTATGGATACGTTTAAAGAAGTTATCATAGATATTCTTTAAAGCACGTGTATCTTTCATCTGTGCATAAGTAGGCATATCAGTAAATATTTCATCAAACATTTCATTATTCACAAAACGGTTGGCATCTTTATTTACAAAGTGGATTGGCTGATTAGCCGCAATCGCATTTTTCTTAGCTGCTTCTAAGCCTTCTCCATAAATATCTAATCCCATAGCAAACTTAACTGGTTTAGCCATACATCTTTCAATAAGTGTAACACCACTACCACAGAATGGATCTAATACACGAGAATGCATACCCATATAAGGTTTAGCCACTTCCATAAGTGTTGCTGCTACATAAGGCTGCATTGAGTTAGAAATGATTTCACGTCTATAATTAAAGCGTGGATTGTCCAATGAACTCAACTTTAAATAAACATTAACTGTCCCAGGCCTTAATTCTCTAATTAATAATTCAATATCATAATCAGATGTCACATTCTGAAGATATGAAGGCATCTCTTCAATAAGTTCTTTTACTATATCATTGATGACAGCTGATTTCTTTTCTCTCATCTGATCAACTAAACGATAATAAAAACATCCTTCAGCATCATATAAACGATGAAGTACATCCACTAAGTTACTTGACGCAATACGTTTACCAATAAGAGTTCCATCCTGAGGAAGTCCTGAACAGCCTGATAACGGGAAAATCATCTCTCTATAATTGCGTAAGCCTAGAAGATCATAAATAGCCTTTGTACGGACTAATACACCCTGTCCGACTGGTTTATAACGTAAATGTTTCACCTGTTCAAAGAGTGTATATTGATAATAAGGAAGTGTTGTAAGAATAACATCGACTTCTTTATGCAATAAACGGATTGATTTCTTCTTATGATAAGAATATGAACGAATCATCGGATTTAATACTTTTAATTGTGCTTTGATATGCTTGCTGTCTACCACCTCAGAATTCATGAGTTCATTCTGTATTTCCTGTAATTCCTTAATATAACGCTTACAGTCATAACGACTCATTCCTTTTAAATAAGCATCCTTCACAAAGTCCTTTTTTTCATTCTTATAAGCATCTAAAAGAACAGATGCCATCAAAGGATTCTTTGTATAGCCTAATAATAGTGCCGCATTCTTTCTTACCTTAGGATCTTCATGAGTTAAACAATCACATAGTTTTTCTACAATAGGACCTTCTAATGTATCAGTTGATGTCATTGAACCTTTTAATTTTATTAGATTTTGACGCAGATCAGTGTCTGCGAGAATATTCTTCACAACATTTTTTTCCATATAAAACACCTCATAATCATATCTATTATATCAAATTCATCCATTTGTTACTATAAAAAAAGTGTCTTAGAAGACACCTTTTTGTGTAATTATGTAATTAAGTGATACATCAAGTGGATGAGGATGAGTATTTTCTACTTCCTGGAAATCAAATGCCAGACCAATAGTTATAGCCTCGGTCTTTTTTAAACAGCGATCATAGAAGCCACGACCATAGCCAATACGATTATGATTCTTATCGAACATCAGCAATGGTACTACAATCACATCTAAATCCTTAACATCCATATGTTCATTAGTAGAAGGTTCCAATATATGAAAAGCCCCTTCTTTTAAATCATCCATACTATATATTCTCTGGAAATCCAGTTCTTCTCCTACACATTTCGGTACATAGATTTCCTTTCCTAACATATATTTCTCAATCAAATGAAGCGTATCCACTTCATGGCGATATGACATATAAAAGCCAATTCTTTTCGCATTCTTAAATGCAGGCATTTCTTCTAGATAAGAGGCAATTCTTTTTGAATAAGAAAGAAACGTCTCTTCTTCCAAAGCGAGACGTTTCTTAATCATCTGTTTTCTATCCAATAGCATCTTCTGACATATCAAGCTTAATAAGCTGATTTAATTCAACAGCATATTCCATAGGTAGTTCTCTGCTGAATGGTTCAATGAAGCCCATGACAATCATTTCTGTTGCCTGTGCTTTAGTGAGACCTCTGCTCATTAAGTAGAAGAGCTGATCTTCTGATACTTTAGATACAGTGGCTTCATGTTCAATAATAGAATCATTATTGGCCATGATATTTGTAGGTACTGTATCACTTGTAGAAATCTTATCTAGAATTAATGTATCACATTCTACCTTACTCTTACAGTCACAAGCATTCTTGTTATGACGGACAAGTCCTCTATAGTTTGTCTTACCACCATTTCTCGCAATAGATTTAGAAATAATCTGACTTGATGTATGAGGTGCTGCATGAATCATCTTAGCCCCAGAATCAATAATCTGACCTTTATCCCCTACTGCAATAGTAATAACTGTGCCCTTGGCTCTTTCTCCTGCAAGAACGCAGCAAGGATATTTCATAGTTACAAGTGAACCGATATTACCATCCACCCATTCCATGGATCCACCTTCCATAACTTTAGCACGCTGTGTTACTAGGTTATAGATATTCTTAGACCAGTTCTGGATTGTTGTATAACGACAATGTGCATTCTTGCCGACAATAATTTCTACAACACCAGCATGAAGTGAATCTTTAGAATATGAAGGTGCTGTACATCCTTCTACATAATGGATATCGGATCCTTCATCTACAATAATTAAAGTTCTTTCAAACTGTGCCATACGTTCAGAATTGATTCTAAAATATGACTGTAATGGCTTATCTAATTTAGTATGAGGTGGAACATAAATAAATGATCCTCCTGACCAGACAGCCCCATTTAATGCAGAGAACTTGTTGTCATAATATGGAATAACAGTATCAAAATACTTTTTGAAGATTTCTGGATATTGTTTTAATCCAGAATCGATATCCAAGAAGATAACACCCTTCTCTTTGACTTCTTCAAGCATATTATGATAAACAACTTCAGATTCATATTGAGCACTTGCCCCTGCTAAGAACTTCTGTTCTGCTTCAGGAATACCCAAACGATCAAATGTATTCTTGATTGTTTCTGGTACTTCTTCCCATTTATCTGTTTTGGTATCTGATGGACGATTATAATATGTATAATCGTCAAAATCCATCTTAGATAAATCAACACCCCACTTAGGCATCGGCATCTTTAAGAACTGTTTTAATGACTTGATACGATATTCAGTCATCCATTCTGGTTCTTCTTTAATGGCTGATATTTCTCTAACGATATCTTCATTTAACCCTTTAGGTGTCTTGAAGACAGATACATCCTCATCGGGATGATCTTCTATCACTTCAGCTTGTGGAATATTAAGATTCTCAATAGCCATCTCTATTCCTCGCTTCCTTCTAATAATTTTAAGAATCCAGTCCAGCCTAAAGTCGCACACTTAATACGATTGGCCTGCTTATGCGTATTCTTAAACGCAATTGCTTCTTCAAGAAGTTCTGGATCATATTCTTTTTCGTAAATCATATGCATATAGTTATCCACAATATGCGCTGCTTCTTCTTTTGTCTTTCCTTTAACTAGTTCAGTCATGATAGAAGTAGATGCTGTACAGATGGCACATGCTTCACCATCAAAACGCACATCTTCCACGACATCACCATTAAACTTAGCCTGGACATCAATATCATCAATACATGTACTTGAATCCATATTGACTTTCTGATATGAATCATCATCTACAAGTCCATGGTTTCTAGGATTCTGATAATGGTCCATAATAATTTCTCTCATGATCATTGGATCATCCAAAGAATGCATCAAGGAAATCATCTCCTTTCTTACATGCTTCAATAAACTGATCAATTTCTTCTTCAGTGTTATAGAAATAGAAAGAAACACGACAAGTTGTTCTTACTTTTAAGAACTCGTCTAAAATCTTGGCACAATGTTCACCAGCTCTAACCGCAATACCATAAGTATTAAATAGGCTAGCTGCATCCTGCGCAAATACATCTTTAATATTAAAGGCAATAGCACCTTCTGAGTTTGGATTATATACAGTGACATTATCCAACTGAGACATCTTCTCAATCGCATAATGACGTAATTCTAATTCTCTTTGACGAATATTGTCCATACCGATGCTCTGTAAGTATTTAACAGCTGCACCTAAGCCAATAACACCTTCAATATGAGGTGTACCTGCTTCAAATTTATATGGTGGTTCCTTTAGTGTGACAAGTCCACAGCTGTTATAGCGTGAATTAGATCCTCCGCCAAAACGTGTAGGCTTTGTTTCTTCTAATAACTCATATTTACCATAAAGAACACCAACACCTGTAGGACCACACATCTTATGACCTGAGAAAGCTAAGAAGTCCACATCATCACGTACAACATCTGTGACAATATGTGGTACACTCTGTGCCCCATCTGCCACTACGATAATACCCTTAGAATGAGCATATTCTGTGATTTCCTTGATAGGTACTTCATAACCTAATACATTTGTTACAATCGCAAGTGAAATAATTTTTGTATTCTCTGAAACAGCCTTCTTGACATTTTCTAATGTCATACGACCTTCTTCATCTAGTTCAATATATTTCACAACAGCACCTGTTTCCTCCGCTACATCAAACCAAGGTAATGTATTAGAGGCATGTTCTGCCACATTCAAAAGGATTTCATCACCTGCTTTTAAATGTGTTTTGGCATAACCATTCGCAATTAAGTTAAGTGAATCTGTTGCACCACTTGTAAATACAACTTCTTCTTTTCTCTTTGCATGAATAAAATGCTGAACCACTTCTCTCGCTTCTTCATAAGCGACATCCACCTGATGAGATAAATCATAATCTCCACGATGGGCATTTCCTGAATAGCTGGATAAATATTCACATACTGCATCAATCACACATTGAGGCTTTAATGTAGTCGCACCATTATCAAAATAAATCAGTGGCTTGCCATGCATTAATGTCTTTCCATCCAACATAGGAAAGTCTTTTCTTGTATCCTTACAATTCACCATAACTAAGCACCTACCTTTGATAACGCCAATTCAAAACGTTCCTTGATCATCTGATTATCTACTACTTCGACTACTGGCATTAAATAACCATAAGTAATCAGCTGCATAGCCTGACGTTTAGTCAAGCCACGTGACTGTAAATAATAAAGATGTTCTTCATCCATCTTCCCTACACCAGCTGCATGAGAAGCCTGGACATCATATTCATCAATATATAAGAATGGATTTGCACTTGCATAACATTTTGGATCAAAGACAATGATCTTATTTGTCTGATGTGATGCTGAACCATTCTGTCCATTTGTAATCGTACCAATACCATCAATCACAAGATGTGCTTCATCTTTCGCAACACCATAGTTATCCATGATACCAGTAGTATGGGGTGCATTATGTTTTATATGCACCTTATAATGTTTCTTTTCTTTATTCTTTGATAAAGCCGCCATTCTTAATCTGACATCTGCCCCTTCACCATCTAATTCAAATGTATAAGAGGCTTCAATAGAAGCATCAGATAATTCAGAATAGCCAAGCTGAAACATACTATCATGAGAAGAATGTCCTTCATCGAGATAAGTATTTTTTCCTGTTCCTCCATTTTCATTAAAGAAATTAACATGTGAATAAGCACCGTTAGTAAATGTACGCTTTAATACGCCGTTTTCTTCAACATGTCTTGTTTCAATCACTTCTGAATGGACATTGTCTTCAAATACATAATGTAGTGACATTTCATTCTTTACATCTACCACTACATGAAGCTGAATGGGTTCTCCATACTTGAATGTGATTGTTGTATCATTGACAACAACTTCTTTAGGAAGATTATCTTCTGTTACCTTCCCATCCACAAAATGAATATAGTGTTCAAAACTATACATTGCTTGTCACCTTATGACCACATACCCCGATAGAAACAACGTCTTCGTCTTCTTTTTCGAGTTCAATGCCTAATTCTTTCTTTACCCATTCATATCCTTCATTGTTGATCTTTTCAATTAGTTCAAAGCCACCTTCTACTACAATGTTTCCATCTACTAATACATGTACATGTGTAGGCTTTACTAATTCATATAATCTTTCATAGTGAGAAACCATAACTAAGCCAAAGTCTTCCTTTTTTGTTTCTCTCATTTCATTGATATTATCAGCGACAATACGTAACGCATCAACATCAAGACCTGAATCAATTTCATCTAATAATGCAAATTTAGGTTCTAGTAATTTCATCTGAAGAATCTCATTACGTTTCTTTTCTCCACCTGAGAACCCTTCATTTAAATAACGATGTGCTAGATTACCATCCATTTCTAAGTCTTCTGTTGCATGATCCATTGCCTTAATGAACTGATATAAGCTTAATGGTTTTTCTCTTCTTGCATTCATTGCAGAACGTAGGAAATCAGAGTTTGTGACACCTGGAATTTCCTGTGGATACTGCATTCCTAAAAATAATCCTTTACGGCTTCTTTCATCTACACTCATAGAAAGAACATCTTCACCATCTAATGTGATTGTTCCCTGAGTCACTTTATATTTAGGATGACCCATGATTGTACCTAATAATGTTGACTTCCCATTTCCATTAGGACCCATCAATGCATGGGTTTCTCCTGTATTAATTGTTAGGTTAATTCCCTTCAAAATCTCCTTGTCACCAATGGCTACATGAAGATCCTTTATACTCAAAACTGACATCATTTTTTCACCTCGAGAATTATTATAAAAGATTACTCGATTAACCTCAAATAATATGATAAAGAATTATGTCTTTCCTAAAGTGAAAAGTTAAAATTCCACTTTAAAAAGAAACGAAAATAATGTGGAATTTAGTCGTTCTGGATTATATTTTCATAAGAATATCGGATATTAATTCTGATATTCTTTTTGTTTTAGGATTGGAACTTAATCATTCGTACACTAGAAATGAGATTTTAACGTCATGAATCATGGGAATTTAAGGCGCAATAAAGTTATGGAATTTCGTTCATTTTTTCGGGTGTAAGACTAAATTCCACTTTAACTGCATATACTATTGTCAGTCTGCATCCCATGTTTCATACATTCTCCGAATGATTTTAGTTATCTTCTTTCAATAAATATGATTTTATCATTTGCTATTTTTTTGATTCCAAATTCCATGAATCTATTGTATAAATCTGGATTAAGGAACTCCATCATTCCAGCGGAGACTTTCCCTTCAGGTTCTCCTTTGGCCGGGAATTGATGTGGGATACCATGAGATTGGCCTTCTTCTGTGAATCAAAACCAAGCACTTTGAGATTCGTCTCTTTAGGACATATGTAACGTACCTCCTTGTGGTTGTTCTCAAGGCTTCCTTTATGGCATGATGCCATAGAATCACAGTAAAAGACATAAGTTCGCATGCTGCCATCATTGTCTTTTTCCAATCCTTCTGCATCTGAGAATTCAGAACCTCTATCCGTCTTGATGACCTTCACTTCCTTTAGGAATAGGTCTTTTCCTAATATTGATTCAAGAGGGTCTACGCTTTCAACCATAGCCTTTGCACTCTTCTCTTCATGGTATATAATAAATATGAAAGAGTAAGACAGGAACTTAAAGGTCTGCATGAACGGACCGCTTTGTCCATTGTAGACAGTATCCATCTCGACGATACTAACGTTGTCATGATCGTCAGTATATGAGATGAAATCCTTATAGGTGCGGCCTATCAGGAATTTTCTGTCTTCTCTTTTTTGTATTTGACAGAATCCTTCTTTGATATTCTTCTTGTCTTGACTCTTAGATCAATATCAAGCAAACCGAACTGTCTAAATACGCCAGATTCTATGTAATTGTATAATGTCTTTTCAGAAATATTCAGTTCAGGATGAGAAGTAATGATCTGATATGGTAAATGACCTTTCTTGATAAGAGGGACAATGATATCAGCTAAGCCTTAAGCTCACTGTATATCATGTTTATTCCTTCTCTTGATTCAATGAGATCAGCCATATATTCCTTATTGGCGATATCTGCAGAATATGTGAACTTATCAAATCTGCAGTGCTGGTATTTAGGACAGCCGTTGCAGGCACCAGGAGATCTGTCTCTTCGCTTGCATTTGAAAACTACTAAATCAGCACAGTTCTTGCATACGTGGTGATGCTTGCATCTGTCATTGTTGGCACAGGGAGGATTAAAACTGCAGATATGTGAATGTTTTCTATGTGCCTTTATTTCTTTGCTTATAGTTGATTTATCCTTTCCAAAAGTTGCAGCGATAGAAGCCTTGGTAGCACCATTTTCTATTCCTCTCTGAATGATTTGTCTGTCTGAAAGAGTAAGCTGCAAATTCTTATTTGATTTAGCCATGATAATCAGCCTTTCATGAAATAGAGAAACAGACATCACAGTAATTATATACCTGAAGGAGAAAATTCAACTGTAAGAGTAAAATCAACTGGAAAGATGTGAAAGACTAAACGCAACTTTGCGCTGCCTAAAGTGGAATTTAACTTTTCACTTTAGTGAATTATGTCTTTTTATGTGAAACAGGGGTAATTATTTGAAAAAAATCATTGAGCATGTATAATATATATGTTGCGCAAGGAGGGTACGTATGAAAGCCAAAAAAATAGCGGCGCTATGTTTAGCGAGTGTTTTACTACTAAGTGGCTGTGGTGGTAAGACAGTAGATGGAAAGAGCGTAGTTGCTTCCACAAGTGAAGGCAATGTATATGCAGATGATGTTTATGATACATTGATTTCTACGAGTGCTGGTAAATCAGCTGCATTCCAATATGTTCTTGATCAATTGATCAATAAGCAATATCCTGTCACAAGCGATATGAAAGATAATGCAAGTGATATGCTTGATAGTATTAAGAATTCTTATAAGAGCCAGTATGGCGAAGACTCTTATGAAAAGCAGTTCAAGAGCGATTTGAAGAGCGCTGGTTATGAAAGCGAAAGTAAGTATAAGAAGAAGCTGGTCTACTCTTTACAGTATGCAGAATTAGTGAAGCATTATGTAAAGACACATTATGATACAGTATTTGATGATTATTATAAGGTTTCTACACCACGTGTTATCTCTATGATCAAAATTTCTACTTCTGATATTTCAAATCCTACTGATGCTGAAAAAGAAAAGCTAGAAGAAGTGAAGGAATTATTAAAAGATGGAAAGAACTTTGGTGATGTTGCCAAGGATTATTCAGATGATTCTGATACTAAGAGCGCTAAAGGTTCTTTAGGTGTTGTAGATAAAACTAGTAACCTTACAAATTCTTATGGCAATGCCATCAATGAATCAGCTTTCTCTTTAACTGAAGGACAGACTTCTGATGTATTAACTGGAAATGATGGTTACTATATTTTAAAGTGTACTTCTACTAATAAAGAGAAAATCAAGAAAAAATTAAAGAATATCACAATTCAGTCACCATTACTTACTTATGATGATAATATCATCTATCTTGCATTCAATACTTATGATATCGAGTATAAAGATGCAAAGGTTAAAAAAGCAGTTAAAGAAGCTGTAAAAGAAGGCTTAAAAGCAAGAGCTGAAGAAAGGAAGTAAGAGATAATGGCAGAATACAAACAGATCCATAAGGTAGAAGTTGAAAAGAAACCTTTTACACTTACTAAGAAAATGATTGCATTACTTGTCATTGCGATTGTCCTTGTTGTTGGTGTGATTGCCGCTTATATTGTGACTGCTGATAAGGATGGTTATACAAGTTCTGTACAGAATAGTTCATCAGAAGTTATCAGTGGTGATGTAAGTGTGACTAAAAAAGGTTTATATGAATACTTATTAGATAACTACGGTGCTAATGAAGTATTAAATGAAGCATATAATAAAATCACTGCAAAAGAGATTACTGATAAAGATGCAATTAATACAAAAGCAAAAGAACTTAAACAGCGTTATGCTGAATATTCTGGTTCATTTGAAACTTATGCAAAGAATCAGGGATATAGTGATGCCAAGACTTTTGAGAAGGAAGTCATTGTACCAGAAGCAAAATCTGAACTATTAGAAGAAAAATATTTAGATACAAAGTTCAATGATGTATGTAAGAAATATAATGTTTCTTATTTAAAGATTGTTGAATACAGCAAAGAATCTGAAGCATTAAAGGCATTAAAGACAGTGACTAGTGCAGATGCAATGACTGCTTTAATGAATGCGAATACTTCTAGTTCTACTGATTTAGGTTTTGTATGCAGCAAGAGTGCTACTACTACAGTTGATAAGAAGATCATCAAAGCTTTAAGCAAGTTTACTTCATTAAAGACTGATGGTGTATACAAGGAAGCTGTAAAATTAAGTACTGGTAAATATGCAGTTGTATATGTATACAACACTGATAAAAGTGCTCAGAAGAATGATATTGTTAAAAACTTATTAAACCTTGGCGATGTGAAAACAGATATTGAAACTTATTATTTAAAGAAATATAAGTTCACTGTCGAAGATGAAAAGGTTAAGAAACAGATCAAGAAAATTTCTAGTAAATATGTAGACTAAGAGACGTGAAAACGTCTCTTTTGTGTTAGAATGAATACAGGAGGTTTTATATGATGGATAATTGTATTTTTTGTAAGATTGCCGCTAAGGAAATTCCTGGCAAAGTTGTATATGAAGATGATACTTGCATTGCATTCTTGGATTTATCACAGACGACTAATGGACATACACTCGTCATCCCTAAGGAACATTATGATAGTTTTTTAGAAGCAGACCCAGAAGTGATGGCACATTGTATGAAAGTGGCTCAGAAGCTTGCAAATAAGATTGTAGAGAATATGCATGCAAAGGGATGTAATATTCTTACTAATGCGAAAGAAGTCGCTGGTCAGACAGTGCATCATTTCCATATTCATATTATTCCAAGATATGAAGAAAATGATCCAATCAAGATTAAATTTACTGATCGTTCAAGTGTTGTAAATCTTGATGATATCTACAACGAAATCATGAAATAGAAAAGCAGGGATTTAAAAAAATCCCTGTTTTTTAGTACACACAATGATATGACATCTCTTTATATTACGATGTGATTAACCTCTCACAAAGTAGCGTGAAACAAAATCCATATTAATTTCTTTGATTTCTCTTTTACCTTCTATATAATCTTCATACATTTCAAAGGGATCTCCAGCCCCAAACAAGCCGCATCCACTGCAGTTCTCACATCCTGCAGAATCATTACAGTCCAATGCTTCTTGTATGATTCTTTTTCTTTCTTCTCTTGTTGTATCTTTTATAAGTACACTCTTCATATCCATCACCCACTCCTAGTATAGAAATAATGAATACAAATAGCAAGCAATATACCTATCTTTTTAATATGTTATGAATATAAAGAAAAGAGATAGCATTTCTACTATCTCTTTCGTATGAATTATTCAGCAGCATCAAAATCTTTAGCAAGTGCTTCTGCTCTTGCACGACGACGTTTAGCATCTGCTAGACACTTATCGAATAATGCTTCTGCGTTTTCAGGATTGATCTTAACTAACTGAGAGAATCTGTTTTCACTCATTAAGAAGTCTTTGAACTTAGAATAATCAGGAGCCTTAGAATCAATTGTAAGTGGGTTCTTACCTTCTTCAGTTAAACGTGGGTCGTATCTTAATAAGTTGAAATAACCACATTCAACAGCCCATTTTTCCTGTCTTGAAGAGTTAATTAATCCACCCTTGATATGATGTTCATTACATGGTGCATAAGCAATAATTAATGATGGTCCATCATAAGATTCAGCTTCCTTCATAGCCTTAATAGCCTGCATTGGGTTAGCACCTAAAGCAATCTGTGCAACATATACATGACCATAAGCCATAGCAATCTGAGCTAAGTCTTTCTTAGCAACCTTCTTACCACTTGCAGTGAACTTCGCAATAGAAGCAGCCTGTGATGATTTAGAAGACTGTCCACCAGTGTTAGAATATACTTCTGTATCAAGAACTAATACATTGACATTCTGATCATTAGCAAGAACGTGGTCTAATCCTCCGTAGCCGATATCATAAGCCCATCCGTCACCACCGATGATCCACTGAGACTTAGTCACTAATTCACCCTTCATATCAAGTAATTCCTTGATAGGTTCATTAGCTGAAGCTTCAACTTTTTCTACTAATTCGTTATAAAGAGCCTTTTCTTCTACTCTCTGACCCTTAACAGCTTCATATTTTTCAAGAATTTCTTTTAATTCTGGCTCTACATCATTCTTATTTGCTTCAATGATTTCTAAGATATGTTTAGACATGTAGTTTTCTGCAAGTTTCATACCAAAACCAAATTCAGCATTATCTTCGAATAATGAGTTAGCCCAAGCCATACCATGACCATTCTTATCAGTAGTACATGGAGTAGATGGAGTTGAACCAGTATAGATTGATGAACATCCAGTAGCGTTCGCAATTCTCATATCAGAACCGAATAACTGAGAAACTAAACGATAATATGGAGTTTCACCACAACCAGCGCAGGCACCAGATGCTTCAAAGTAAGGCTTCATGAATCCAACACCCTTCACTGTAGTTGTAGGATACTTGTCATCTCTATATTCTACATTGTTGTATACATATTCAGATAAAGCAGAATGTTCTAATTCATCCTTAACTGGAACCATTGTAAGTGCCTTTTCACCACGTTTACCTGGACATACGGATGCACATAATCCACAACCTACGCAGTTATCAGGAGAAACCTGGATACGGAATGATAATCCTTCAACACCCTTACCAATTGGTTTTAATACATCATTAGTAATATCTTCTGGTGCATTCTTGATTTCTTCTTCAGTCATTAAGAATGGACGGATTGTTGCATGAGGACATACCATAGCACACTGGTTACACTGGATACAGTTGTCTTTTTCCCACTTAGGAACCTGAATAGCAATTGCACGTTTTTCTTTAATTGCAACACCATTCTGCATAGTACCATCAAGCTTATCTAAGAATGCTGAAGTTGGTAAGTCATAACCTTCAAGAGCATTGATAGGAGCTACGAAGTTATCAAAGTAATCATCACCAGTTGGTTTTCTTAATGGTAATACAGTTAAGTTAGACCATTCTGGATCTACAGTTACTTCTTCAATTGCATCTTTACCAGCATCGATAGCCTTATAGTTAGCCTGAACGATATTTTCACCCTTGTTGCTATAAGACTTCTTAGCCATTTCTTTCATCTTAGTAACAGCTTCTTCGATTGGAAGAATCTGTTCATTCAATGCGAAGAATGCTGACTGTAGGATAGTGTTTGTACGTCTACCCATACCGATTTCACTAGCAATCTTGTTGGCATTAATAATATAGAACTTAGCATGTTTATCTGCTAACTGTTTCTTTACTCTATTTGGAAGATAATCAGCGATTTCTTCTTTAGTAAATTCAGTATTTAATAAGAAACGTCCACCATCTTTTAAGTTCTTCAACATATCATACTTTAAGCAGTAGTTGTCTAATGAACAAGAGATGAAGTCTGCTCTATTTACATAGTAAGTTGCTCTAATTGGCTTATTACCAAATCTTAAGTTAGAACGAGTTGCTCCACCAGCCTTCTTAGAGTCGTATGCGAAATAAGCCTGGCAGTATAAATCAGTATTATCACCAATAATCTTGATAGAAGACTTATTTGCAGATACAGTACCATCAGAACCTAAACCATAGAATAAGCACTGAGTAACACCAGAATTGATATGGAATCCATGAACATCAGGTAATGATAAATGAGTTACGTCATCCTTAATACCAATTGTGAATCCTGTAAATGGATTATCTGAATTTAAGTGATCATAAACAGCCTTGATATGCTGAGGTGTAGTATCCTTAGAACCCATACCATAACGACCACCAATAACCAATGTATCAGCATCTCTAATAACTGAACATACATCAAGGTATAATGGTTCACCAGTAGCACCCATTTCCTTAGTACGATCAAGTACAGCAATCTTCTTAGCAGTTGCTGGTAAAACAGCCTTTAAATATTTTGCAGAGAATGGTCTATAAAGATGTACTTTGATTACACCAACCTTTTCTCCTTCTTTAGCCATTTCATCAATAGTATCTTTAATAGTTTCAGTTACTGAACCCATTGCGATAATAACTCTATCTGCTTCTGGATCACCATAGTATGTAAATGGTGCATATTCTCTACCAGTAATTTCAGAAATCTTCTTCATGTAATCTGCAGCAATTTCTACAACTGCATCATAATGTTTATTCTGAGCTTCTCTGCTCTGGAAATAGATATCATCATTATCTGCACCACCACGTTCTACTGGATTAGTATGTGGGTTAAGTGCGTTTGCTTTAAATTTCTTAATTGCATCATAATCTACTAATGAAGCTAAAGTTTCATAATCAAGAACTTCAACTTTCTGAATTTCATGAGATGTTCTGAAACCATCAAAGAAATGGATAAATGGTACACCTGCTTTAATTGCAGTTAAGTGTGCAACACCAGCTAAATCCATAACTTCCTGTACAGAATGTGAACAAAGCATAGGAATACCTGTCTGACGGCAGGCATAAACATCCTGATGATCCCCAAAGATATTTAATGAACTAGTTGCAAGAGCTCTTGCAGCTACATGGAAAACACCTGGAAGCATTTCACCCTGAATCTTATAAAGGTTAGGAATCATTAATAATAGACCCTGAGATGCAGTAAATGTAGTAGCTAAAGCACCACCCTGTAAAGCACCGTGTACAGCCCCAGCAGCACCTGCTTCTGACTGCATTTCAACTACGTTTACAGCAGAGCCAAAAATATTTTTTCTTCCCTGTGAAGCCCATTCTTCAGCATGTTCAGCCATTGGTGAAGAAGGGGTAATTGGATAGATACTTGCTACTTCAGAAAATGCATACGCAACATGAGCGGCAGCAGTATTACCATCCATAGATAAATACTTCTTAGACATAATCTTTCAATCCTCCTTATCTACCATTATACGCTGATATGCAATAAAATACTATAATTAATTCTCTTTGTGTATTTTGTTTCTAAACCATATATATTTCTATACTTCATAAGATGTTTATCTAATTCAGCCTGAAAAATAGTTGAATACTCTAATGTGTTAATTGTCATGTTCTATACCCGTCATGTCTTATGAGTGATGCATTCTGCCGTTTTCTTTTAGATAAATCTTTCTATCAAATGCATTTGATGTTAAAATGGGGATGAAATATACAAAAGGAGCATAAAATGAATACGAAAAACTGTTTTATTGGTCAGTCTGGTGGGCCTACGGTTGCCATCAACGCCTCTCTTGCAGGTATTATTACTCAATGCCAGGAAGAAGGATTTACTCATATCTATGGTATGATTAATGGTATCCAGGGACTATTAGAAGATCACTTCATGGATCTAGGTACAACATTTAATTCTGAGGAAAAAATCGATGCATTAAAGCATTCCCCAGCAATGTATTTAGGAAGCTGTCGTTATAAGCTGCCTACAGTAAGTGATGATAAAGGCACTTATGACTTGTTATTTAAAAAATTTAATGATTTAGAAATCACTGATTTCTTCTATATTGGTGGAAATGATTCTATGGACACTGTGGCTAAACTTGCAGCTTATGGTGAAACAATCAATTCCCCTATCCACTTCATTGGGATTCCAAAGACTATCGATAATGATTTGATGGGTACAGATCATACTCCAGGCTTTGGTTCAGCTGCAAAGTATGTTGCAAGCTCTATGTTAGAAATTGCTTATGATTCTTCTATCTATAAGCTAGATGCAATTACTATTGTAGAAATCATGGGACGTAATGCAGGTTGGTTAACTGCTGCAAGTGCACTTGCAAGAACTGAATGTAATGATGCCCCTGATCTCATTTATTTACCGGAAGTCGTATTTGATAAAGAACGTTTCTTGAAGGATATTGAAGAAAAGTTCAAAGAAAAGTCTTCTATCATGATTGCAGTAAGTGAAGGTATTCATGATGAAAACGGAAACTTCTTAGATAGTGGTGATTCACAGCAGTATGATGCATTTGGTCATCCAATCCATTTTGGTACTGGTAAGGTATTAGAAAATATCTGTAAAGAACATTTTGGATGTAAAGTAAGAAGTATCGAATTAAATGTACTACAAAGATGTGCAATGCATATTGCCTCTAAAGTAGATATTGATGAATCTTTCTTTATTGGTAAAAAGGCTGTAGAAACAGCACTTGCTGATCATACAAATGTTATGATGGGTGTTAAAAGAACTAGCAATGATCCATATACTGCAGAATGTATCTATAGTAATGTACAGGATATTGCGAACCTAGAACAGAAAGTTCCAGCAGAATGGATTACTAAAGAAGGTAATGATATCACTCAAGAACTTTATGATTACTTATATCCATTAATCCAGGGTGAAATCGCTATTAGTTATAAGAATGGTATTCCTTCATATATTGATATTGCCCATTTAAAAGAAAATTAAGAACGAATAAAGTCCCTTGTGGGACTTTATTTATTTGCAGTTTAATTTTATGTTTTTTTATTGACGAGTGTATTTCTACATGGTATTATAGGTGAGCAGTCAAGAAATGGGCCTGTAGCTCAGTTGGTTAGAGCGCACCCCTGATAAGGGTGAGGTCGATGGTTCAAATCCATTCAGGCCCACCATGTTTATTTAAAATTTCTTTGGGGCCTTAGCTCAGCTGGGAGAGCGCCTGCTTTGCACGCAGGAGGTCAGGAGTTCGATCCTCCTAGGCTCCACCATTTAGAACTTAACAGACACATTTGTGTCTGTTTTTTTTACCTATTATTAAAGGACAGCCGAGAGGCTGTCCTTTTCGTATTAGAATACGTATTCTTTTAATCTTTGCATGGCTTCCTGTAATAATGGATGTGGTAATGCAATGTTGAGTCTTATACCCCATGGATCATGGAACTGAACGCCACTTTGCCAGTCTACACCTACATCCCATCCTTTTTGAATAAGATCATCAATAGTCAGATGATTCTTTAGACAGTAGTCTTCACAATGTAGGAACACCATATAAGTCCCCTGCGATTGAGATACTTCAATACCTTCTACATTGTTTTTAATAAAGTCATAGGTATATTTCATATTCTGTTCAAGTACCTGATTTAATTCATCCACCCATTCAATAGATTCTTCACGATAGGCACCTATTAAAGCATGCATAGATAAAACGTTCATACTGTTGTAATGTGTCGAAGTAGCTACTTTGTTGAGCTGTTCTCTTAAATAGTCATCACAAATAATATGATAGCCGCCAATAAGTCCCGCTAAGTTAAATGTCTTACTTGGTGCATAAATAGAGATTGTGCGTCTTTTAGCATCTTCACTAATACTATAAGTAGGAATATGCTTATATCCTGCAAATACAATGTCTGACCATATTTCATCTGATACGACAATGACATCATTTTCTTTGAAAACATTCATTGCCTGTTCAAGTTCTTCTTTTTCCCATACACGTCCACATGGATTATGAGGAGAACAGAGAACCGCTAAGCGAATGTTATTGTCTTTGATACGCTTGTCCATGTCCTGATAATCCATGCGCCACACACCCTCTTTATCCTTTACAAGAGGACTTAATTCAGCCACTCGATTTGTATCATTTAACACAGTGGAAAAACCTACATAAGTAGGACTATGGAAGAGAATCTTGTCTCCCGGCTTTGTAAAGGCATGAATGGCACTTGCTAGGCACCCTAAAACACCATTTTCGTAACCAATATACTCTTTCTTTAAATCATGAATATTGTTTCTTGTCTTCTGCCAATACATGATGGCTTCATAATAATCATCAGATGGATAAAAATAACCAAATAGCGGATGTGCGAGACGTTTATTGAGAGCATTCATTACACTTGGTGCTGTCGCAAAATTCATATCAGCCACCCACATTGGAATAATACTAAAACCTTCTTTAGGGAAAGTAGGCTTCTTGACATGACCTTCTTGAGACCCTACTGCATCCAAGGCCATGGCATCTTTTCCTTTTCTATCAATGATTGTTGCAAAATCGTACTTCATATTGTCTCCTTATTATTATAAAAGGATGACTTGAAATGTTACTTAATAGACTGCATTCAGAATAGTATCGAGTGAATAATGTCCTTCTTTATAATCCACTATGATTGCTGTCGCATTATCTGGAAATCTTAAACGTTCATCATGAGGTATAAGTGTTTTAACTAATCCATAAAGTGAACAGCCATGTCCAACAATAAGTACTGTATCATCTTCTTTACTTGATGCAATGATGTCATTAATGGATTCTATATGTTTATTAATCACATCATGGAGATCTTCTCCCTCATATGGTCGATAATCCATTTCGAGCGTATCCATCCAATTAGGCGCATCTATATGCAATTCTTTAACAAATAATGTGTTAATACCTTCTAAGATTCCAAAATTCACTTCTTTCAAACGTTTGTCATAAATAGGTACAATATTATGACCTTGAAGTATAATCTCTGATGTTTCTACCGCTCTTCCAAGTGGTGATGTATAAGCCTTGTTTATACTATAGTCCTTTAATTGTAAAGACATGTTTTCTACCTGTTTAACGCCTAATTTTGATAAAGGTGAATCACACCATCCCTGTGTTAAATTGATTTCATTAAAGTGTGTTTTACCATGTCTTACAAATATAAACTTCATTGATTATTCTCCTTTAAATGCAAAGTGTAGATGATGCTTATTCTTATCTAACAAGAATTCTTCATGTGTCTTAGCACCCCATGTATCATCTCCTGCAACACCCATCTGCTTCTCATTAATACATAATACTGTCTGATATGCTTCAGGCAATTCATCATGATGACGTGCATTTTCTAATTCATAAGGTGTGTAATGTAAAGCTGACATTTCAAAATCATCGCCCTCTAATAATAATACCTTATTTCCACCACGAATCAACACTTCCTTAACATGTGTTCTATTGCCACATTCCTGTGGGTAGAGATAAGGTGTACAGTTGTCTGTGACATTATAATCATATCTTCCAAGCATTGCCCCTTTATTTCTATCTATATAGTTTTCTTCTGGACCAAATCCATAATATGAGACATGCTCCATATCCTTATATAACTGGAATAATAGGCCGAATGCAGGCATTTCAATATTGGATGCAAGAGGCTGATAAGACATATCTACTTCTACTTTTCCATCACCATATACAGTATATGTAAGATAAAGTAGTTCATCTCCTAAACGAGGTAAATCATATGTATATTCAATCTTGCATGATGTTTCTTCTTTAACTACTCTCACAAATTGACATTTAGCATATAAACTTGCAGTTAACCATTCCCCATAGCGATAGCCATATTTATTTTCCACATCATTATTTGTAGAAGCTCTAAAGAAGTTCGGTTTTACAGGCACACGAATGTATTCTTCTTGATGATATCGATAAGACACTAATCCCTTCTGTTTTGAGAAGATGACATTGAAGTCCTTCCCTACTACACCAACATTTAAATAGTCTTCTACCACCTTAACTGGTAAAGAAGAATTCTTTACTGTTTGAGGTTCATAATCATAAATGTACTGTTCATATGCATAGACTTGATTATCTTTCTTTAGATAAATATTCAATGCATATTCTTTGTTATCTTCAACCACAAACGGATTTTTAATTGTAGTTGTGTTTTGTGGTGCACATGCAACAATAACATTCTGTGATTTAATGACATAGCCGTCACATAATAAATCAATCTGTAAAGTGTATTCATTCAAATCAGTAAATAAGTATCTATTATCTAATTTGATTTCCTGTTCATTGATTGTGAAATCTACATATTGATAACAATACTTTACTTCCTGCATCTTAGGAGTATTCTTACGATTCGCAAAGACTAATCCATTGCCACAGAAATCATAATCACTTGGTCTTTCTTTAAAATCTCCTCCATAACAGAGTTTTCCATCATGATATAATGCCTGATCGATATAATCCCAGATAAAACCACCCTGATAAAGAGGATATTTCTTTTCTAAATCAATATACTTAAATAAAGCACCATTACTATTACCCATTGAGTGTGCATATTCACATAGAATGAACGGTTTGTCCTGATGTGTAGTCAAGTACTTTTCTATATCTTTCACATATGTATACATCTGACTTTCAATATCACTTGTCTCATTGTAAGAACGATCATGGGAGATACCTTCATAATGAATAACACGTGATTGGTCTTTGTTTCTTAAGAATTGAGACATTTCATAGAGATTCTTACCTCCGTGAGATTCATTACCTAAAGACCATATAATAATAGAAGGATGATTCTTGTCTCTTTCATACATTGAATTTGCACGATCTAGAATTATATCTAACCATTCAGGCTTATTATCAGGAATAATATGTTCCTTGTCAAAGTACTCACTCCATGTACCATGTGTTTCTAGGTTCACTTCATCAATGACATAAAGTCCATATTCATCACATAGATCATAGACGAAAGATTGATTAGGATAGTGTGATGTACGTAACGCATTGATATTGTGTGCTTTCATATTTAAGATATCCTGTTTTGTTTCTTCATAAGATACATGTCTACCTGTATAAGCAGAAAATTCATGTCTATTAACACCGTGGAAGATGATTCTCTGCCCATTGATACACATAATACCATTTATGATTTTAAATTCTCTTACACCGACCTGCTGGCTGATGCATTCTACTAAACCTTCTTCATCCATTACTTCAATAATCAATGTATAAAGGTGTGGTTTTTCTGCAGACCATAAATGAGGATGATCTAATTCAAATTGAAGAGATGAACTATCTTCTTTTGTTTCACTTGCAATAATTTCATCTTTATATTTCAATGTATAAATAACTTTTACGGGGTGAATGACAGTTGGATTCACTTCTACGACAGCATGATCATAGGTGTCATTCAAATGTGTAAGTACCTTTATATCTTCCAAGTGTGTATGAGGCACCATTTCTAATTCTACATCTCTAAATATTCCTGAGAAACGCCAGAAATCCTGGTCCTCAAGCCAGCTACCGCTACTAAAGCGATACACATTCACTGCAATCTTGTTGTTTCCTTCCTCTATTAAAGAAGTAATATTAAAGCGTGATGGTGTAAAAGTATCTTCACTATAGCCTACAAAAGTTCCATTAACCCATAAAGCCATTGCGGATTCTACACCCTTAAAATTAATATAAACATCTGTGTTATCTTTAATAACTGAACTATCAAAATATGTAATATAGCTGCCAATTGGATTATGTTCTGGAATCTCTCCTGGTATGATTTGTTCTGTGGCAGACCAAGGATAGATCTGATTGACATACATAGGCGTTCCATACCCCTGTAACTGAATATGTCCAGGAACATTGATTTCATCCCAGTTATCACTGTTGTAATCCTTGTTAGAAAAATCTTTAATTAATTGATTAAACCCATTAGCATAATGAAATTTCCATTTACCATTTAAAGAATAGATATAACTACTCTTATTTGTATGCATCTCCTCTAGAGAGGCATAGCGATGTATTGAGGCGTGTGCCTGTTCACGATTGATATTAAATACCTTTGGGTCTTGGACCCATTCATTATTCATTTCCATATGTTTTATCCTCCAAATATAATTATAAAAATATGAGAACAAATAGAAATGGAATGGAGTATAATATAGGGTAATATAGTATAATGCTGTATTTTTTTACTTTTATTGAGATATAATGTTTATGAGGTGATTAATCTGAATAAAAATTGAAAGAGAAAACAAATTTTACCCTAAAAAAGTGCATAAAGCCCCTTTCCCCAAATGGATGGCTATTCTATTTGAGGTGAGTTCGTAGATTCTTTTCTGATGAGTTGTAGAATCTCTGCTTCAGACAAGCCAGTGCGGCTGAGCTGATTGAAGGCATTTCGTAAATTGTTTTTTACGTATTCGATTCGTTGCTTCTTTGTTGTTTCAACATCTGCCATATCTGTTGGGTTAAATACTTCACCAGTTTTTAAAAGGTGATAGACAGCAATAAGTATTTTTCTCGCAATCGCAATGATAGCTCGTTTCTTACCGCGCCTTTTAGTTATCTTGTTAAATTTGTCTGCGTAGTAATCGCAGTTCTTATCTTTTACGTCAGCATGTGCAACCTGAACAAGGCAAGGCTTAAGATAAACACCAGCTTTTGAAATCTTAACTGATTTCTT
>NZ_JBHSEB010000035.1:0-218 GCF_042651925.1 Catenibacterium sp. GCM10023432
CAAGGAACTGATGCTGGGATAGGATTATGAATTACATCTATAAAAATATAAACGCAAAGAAGTGTATTGGGGAAATAAGCAGCCTGACTATTACGCCGTTCTTTGCTTTTGAAATGACAGCAGATAAACAGACAATAAGCTGTTATCTTGATCATTTATTGTCAGAATGGCACTTATGTATAGTTAATTATGAAATAGACGTTGTACTTGCACATCCA
>NZ_JBHSEB010000035.1:293-855 GCF_042651925.1 Catenibacterium sp. GCM10023432
TGATTTATTGATTGAAATAAACTGCGGTCGCTATAAAAATACATTATTATATAGGGTAATATAATTTGCAGTCATCAGATGGGTAGAGTTTGCGGTTTAACACCCTGTGATACTTTTTAAAATGATTTTTATCAATTATACATTCGGCATCAATTCTATGAGAAAGACCTGTGAAGAGATCAAGGTCAATATAGCTTATAGATGGTTTTTAGGTATCAGCATTTATGAAGATGTTCCAAACTATTCTACATGGTCTAAGAACTATCAGAGAAGATACAAGGATAGTGAAGTCTTTGACCAGATTTTTAATCATATCATCAAGCACGGCATTGATAACGGCTTTATTGATACCACTACTGTCTTTGGCGATGGCACACATAGAAAAGCTAATGCGAATTCTAGAAAAGCTACAGATAGGGAAGTAGAGATTGTAGCCAAGGCATATGAAAAAGAATTACTTGAAGAAATCAATGAACAAAGAGCAGAAAATGGCAAGAAGCCATTTGAATCATTAGACAAGAAAGAATATGCATTTGATGAAGAAACTGGAGAAGAAATTGAA
>NZ_JBHSEB010000036.1:0-1344 GCF_042651925.1 Catenibacterium sp. GCM10023432
ATAAAAATACATTATTATATAGGGTAATATAATTTGCAGTCATCAGATGGGTAGAGTTTGCGGTTTAACATCATAGATAATCATTCTTGGTCCTGCGTAACGCATGACCTGTCTGATTCTTTCTCTCATCTCCGTTTTATAACAATGTACCTTGCAGTGTGAACAGAATGTTTTTTTTCCATAAATGGGCATCTTTGACTACGTGTTTGTGCATAATCGAGCAGTTCCTTACAATCAGGATATAAATTTTTTGTATGATGATTTTTTGAACAATAGAGATGAATCATCTTTTCTGTAGTCTGTTGTTCTTTAAGTCTTTTCTTTTCTACTTGCCTCTTCCTTGTTTATAGTCTTAATGCGAATAAATAAATATAAAATATGAAAGATGCATACAATAAATATACATAGTCTACCTATAGGAACATTTTTCATACATATAAATCCAATCAAAATGACTACTGTAACCATCCCCATAATCTTGTATTTTGTCATTAGTGTCATGGATCTGTTTTCTACAAAGCTATTAAGATACTTCTTATTGAGTTTTGTATGCATAAACCAGTTATGCAGCGTTTCCGAACTTTTTGTAAAAAAGTATACTGTCGTCATATAAAAAGGAACAGTAGAAAGTATAGGAAGAACAATTCCTATAGTACCAAGAAATAAGCTAATAAAGCCTAATAGTATTCAGATGTATTTCATAGTCATCCTCTTATTTAGTCTTAACTAACATATGTTAGTTATGTAAAACTTACGATATTATATTTGAAAATAATTAATTGTGTCTACACTTATAATTATGTAAAAAAATACTTGCATTACATGAAAAGTCATGATATTATACTTGAGCAGTCAAAAAGTAATGTCTACGTAGCTCAGCTGGATAGAGCACACGCCTTCTAAGCGTGCGGTCATGGGTTCGAATCCCCTCGTGGACGCCATCTGAAAATAACCTCGGATTAACCGGGGTTTTTATTTTGAGAAAACCTATATAAAGGTTTTAAATCATATTTCTTTCGTTTTTGTTAGTTTTAAGTATTGCATAATGTTGTATAGTATGGTAATATGAATGCGCAGTCGGAAATCAAATGTCTACGTAGCTCAGCTGGATAGAGCACACGCCTTCTAAGCGTGCGGTCATGGGTTCGAATCCCTTCGTGGACGCCATCTGAAAATAACCTCGAATTAACCGAGGTTTTTATTTTATCTTGGACTAGAGTTGCTCTCTAGTCTTTTTCTTTATTACGTTAAATTAAAAGAGACGGCGTTTTAACGGGTCTTTAATTTTTGTGGGGGTCAGAGCTTCGCTCTAAATATTTGGGGTCTTGGAAACAGCACCTCTAA
>NZ_JBHSEB010000037.1:0-48620 GCF_042651925.1 Catenibacterium sp. GCM10023432
AGTCCAAAAGAGTACAGACAATTACTGGATCTTATTTAAATAACAGGTCCAAGAAATTGTCCGCACCTCCGTCTTTTTGCTACAACGCTGATGGCTATAAGTGTATCGATTAACTCTTCATCAACATGATCAATAGGACTGGCACAATCTCTTATTTTAGTCATTTTCATAACCTCGCTTTCTGATTGGCTTTTGCCTTTCTAACTTTCTAAGGGGTTTAGAAAGATGAGATTCCGGTTTTTTTGAACTTTTTTTTAAATTCTTTTCGATGGTGGATTTTCATCTTTCTCCTTACTAAGGGGAAGCGAGATGTAAAATTCCAGCTTTTCGCAAAAAAAAAAAACCTGTTTTATTCCTATATGTATATAAGGATAGGAAATAAAGCAGGTTTTTAAATTTTTGAATTTAACCCGGAATTTGTGTCGTAGAAACACCTTAGTAAGTTAGGGAAGGTATAACTTCTACTTTTTAACGAAAGGAGGTTCATAAAATGGATTCACATAAAATACATATAATACAAGATTTAGATTCTAATACTGTTAATAAAGATAGGACAGCTCAACTCGTAGTTTATATCTATTCCATATATTCAGGTGATATTACTGCTAATTTTGATGATGCTAGGCGATACAGTAGATTTGCTGTAGAGCAAGGCGTGATACCAATAGCACCTCATTTATTATTTCCTGTATTTATGGATGAAAAGACAGAGCGAGATATCGCGATGTATATGGATGAAGTGCTCATTAGTAGAGTTGATGAACTATGGGTGTTTGGTAATGAATTGTCATCTGGTATGAAGGTGGAAGTTGAAGCTGCTAAGAAGTTAAAGAAGCCAATTCGATATTTTAACAAACAATGCAAGAAACAAATATCAAGATTTAAGGAGTGAGCTTAAATGAAATTTACTATTTATACAGCAAACTGCATAGGTAATACTTCAAACAACGATTATCCAAATAGAGTAGATATCAAGTCACCTGAATCATTACAGAAGGCAGTCAAAAAAGATCATGCGTGCGCAGTTTATAAGAATAACCGTAGAAATAATGATAAATACATTTCTTCTGGTGTGCTTGTAATGGATATTGATAACGATAAAATCAATAATCCTGATGCTTTCATAACAGAAGAAAAGATGGATGAATTATTTCCTGATATTAGTTATTGCTTAGTGCCAAGCCACCATTACATGAAAAATAAAGGAAATTACTCTTAGTACCAAGATATCATGTGATGTTTCCTATTGAAACAATTACAAATGCAAGCCTCTATGCTAAAACGAAAGCCTCATTATTTAACAATTATCCTTTCTTTGATGACAAGTTTATCTTTGAATTCAAATCTGGCATGACTATTGAACTTAAGAGATAAATGAACAGGAACAATGATACGGACATCTTGTAGCAATGCAGTTTTTTTGTCATTCTTAGATAATTCACAAGGTGGAACTATGCCAAAATTGAATTTATCAACCAAACAGTTTATAATGTAATAAGATGAGGTGCGTTTTAGACATGGAGGATTAAGATGAAAACATCCGATATGATTAAAGAATTATGTAATAAAAAGAATATAAGCGTTTCGGAACTTGCCTGACGGATAGGTCAGACTCCACAGAACTTTGGTAAGAAACTGAAACGAGATACTGTGACTCTTGAGGAGTTGAAACAGATAGCTGATGTCATGGGTGTTACCTTTGAGCAATCATTTATCTTCCCGGATGGAGAACAGATAAAAACAAGTAATGAGTGAGGCAAATCATGGCATACGAAAAGAAAAGTATTAGAGCAATAATAGATGATGTAAATAGTAGAAGAGTCTACCTTCCTGCTATTCAAAGAAAATATGTGTGGGGAAATTCACAGATTACAAGATTAATGGATTCTATCATGCTTGGATATCCTATTGGAACTTTTCTTTTTTGGAAAGTTAAGAAGACTATTGTGAACCAAAAAGAGTATTCAATGTATGAATTTATAAAAAATTACCATGAACGAGATATGTATAAGAATCCGGCTGCACCACAGCCGTTCCCGGTTGGTAGTGAAGATGAAACAATCTGGGCAGTTTTGGATGGCCAACAGAGATTGACTTCTCTATACATAGCTTTGCAAGGAAGTATGAGCAGAAAACTTCCAAACAAAAGATGGAAGAATGATGATGCATTTCCTAAGAAAGAACTGTACTTTGATTTACACAGTGAAAAAACTGATGATGAGGACATTTCTTATGAGTTCAGATTTTTAACAGCAGAAGAGGCTGCAAAGAATAAGGACGATAAGCTTTGGTATTTGGTAAAAGATATCCTTAAGTATTCAGCTGAAGATTTATTAACAGAGGTCATCATTCCTAATGGATGGGCAACCGATAAGGTTGCAACAAAGAATATTTCTCTTTTGCATACAAGACTGGTTACTGATGAAATCATCAACTACTTTGAAGTAGAAAAAGATTCAATAGACAGTGTATTGGATATTTTCGTCAGAGTGAATTCTGGTGGAACCGTTCTTTCAAAGAGTGACTTGTTATTCTCTACTATTGTTTCTCATTGGGATAAGGCAAGGGATGAAATTGATAAGTTGCTTTCTGAAATAAATAAGAAAGGCGAAGGATTCAAATTTTCTAATGACTTTATAATGCGTACCTGTTTGTATCTTTTAGATATGTCCGTAGCATTAAAAGTAGAAACATTCAAAAAAGACAGTGTACTAAAAATCAAAGATAACTGGGACTCAATCCGAAAAGCTATCAAGGATACAGTTGATTTGTTAAATGAGTTCGGATTTAATTCGGAGAACATGATTTCTTATGTGGCTGTTTCTCCTATGGTTTACTACAGATACAAAGGTGGTAATTTTGATTCGAGCAGTAAATCTGAATTAAGAAAATATATTGTAATCGCACAGGTAAGACAGATTTTTGGTGCTTCGTCTAACTCTGCACTAACAAGTATACGAGAGGCATTGAAGGTAGCGCCATCTAATTCATTTAGTATGAAAAATCTAAATGGGGTTAGATTCCCAGGTGACAGAACTCTTAGATATACTGCGGATGAGATTGATGCAATGTTTGACACATATGAGATTGGTGCCTACACATTTATGTTGCTATCTCTTCTGTATCCAAATTTGAAATATAGTCAGAAGGGATTCCATCAAGATCATATGCATCCGTATACAGGATTTGAAGAAGGAAAGATTAAAGACTTAGTGTTGCCGGACGGAACAGTGATTGATGATGATACTAAAGAAGATTGGCGTAGAAGAAGGAATACATTAGCAAACCTTCAATTGTTGGAAGGTAGAGAGAATGAATCCAAGAATGCGACACCACTTGTCGATTGGTTGAAGGTTACTGAGAATAGTGAAAATGCTAAGTACCTTCCTAGTGATGTTTCATACGAACTATCTAATTTTGAAGAGTTTATGGAGAAACGTCAGGAATTGATGAGTAAAGCATTAAAGGATATTCTTTTATAGAGATTCGCAAAATTTATAAGGACACTTATAAGGAGGTAAATCATGACTGATATAAAGAAAAACGATAGATGTGGAAAAATGAAATTGTTTGTGATTGGAAGTGCATTGACTTTAGTCGGCTTTATCATTGTTCCACCGCTTATCAAAAAGTATGGAAACAAAGTTTATAAGAAATCATTAGATACAGATGATATTGATTTCGATGATATGGGACCAGAGATTGTTCCATTTGAGGAAGAAACTAAGGAGGAATAATAGTGGCAGGAATAGATGCAGAAAAGATTGCACAGGAAGCAATTAATGTAATAGCAGAGAAAATCAAGAACCTAAACACACTTAATATAATAGTTGCTGGTAAAACTGGTGTCGGTAAGAGTACATTGATCAATTCTGTATTCAAGGAGAAACTTGCTGACACTGGAATGGGTAAGCCAGTAACATCGCATATGCGAAAAATCACAAAAAAAGATGTGCCACTTGCAATCTATGATACGAGAGGGTTCGAACTTGGAAAAGAAGTTCAGGCAGAAGTAAAGCAAGAAGTAATGGATACAATCAGTAAAGGGCTTGCTACTCAAGATATAAATAAGGCTATTCACTGTATTTGGTATTGTATTAATACTGCCTCAAATAGAATTGAGCCAGAAGAAATTGAATGGTTAAGAGAACTCTCAATGGAGAACCAAATCACACAAATTCCGATTATCGTTGTGCTTACACAATCATTTTCAAAGAAAAAAGCACAAGAAATGAGACAAGTCTTATTGAATGAAAACTTGGATATTATCCAGATAATCCCTGTGCTTGCAGAAGATTATGAGATTGAAGATTTAGGCGTTGCTAAAGCACACGGATTAGATGTGTTAATAAAGGTAATGGGAGAGGCTCTCCCAGATGAGTTGATTGACACACTTCAACATGTTCAGATTGCATGTTTAGAAGAAAAAAAGCGCCGTGCACAGGCAGCAGTAGCAACAGCATCAGTTGCAGCGACAGGTGAAGGAGCTGCACCTATTCCGTTTTCTGACTGTGCATTACTGATTCCTACTCAAGTAGGTATGATAGCTTCAATTACAGTAATATTTGGTTTTGATGTAAATAAGAGCATTATCACAGCATTGTTGTCATCGTCAATTGGTGCGGGCGGTGCAACTTTGTTAGGAAAGACTGTAGTTACTAACTTGTTGAAATTCATACCAGGCGCAGGAACTGTGGTTGGTGGTGTAATATCTGCAGGAACAGCTGGAGCTATTACAGCGGCACTAGGTGAGGCATACATAGGAATTATGGAATTGGTTTTCAAAGGAGACATGAGCATTGATGATCTTGGTAGTAAAAAGGGAAAAGAAACAATGTCAACTCTCTTTAAGACACAATTGAAATTACAGAAATAAAGCTGAAATGAGTTATTGCCCTGTTCGATGAATAGTGCAACTCAAGGTTCTCACAAGCTCGATATCACTGGTATTTTAGGAAAAAGTGCGTTCTACCATTCACTTGTACAATAGGGGATTGAGTACGTTTTTCGTTGAACAACCGAGCTACGTTGAGACAGTAGTCTAGATGTCTAGTCAAGAGAAATAAATAGCGAAAAGTAGCATATTTCTTATATTGAAATATATCTACTTTAAAAAAGTCAGATGGTTTTAGACTGTGATTTAGATGTTATGGGAGACAGAGATACATCTGAACTGTCCAGTTGACTTCTAAGAATGGGAAGTTTTACTATCTACCAGAATAACAAACAGCCCTCCTAGCTATGATAGCTAGGAGGGTTTCGTGCAGTTATGCAATATTCTTAATAAATGATTGCATCATCAACTGTGAATTCGTCAAGTGAGTTTTCTTTCACTTGAATGCATATATAAGTGATACTTGAATTACTTGCAGCAAAGAATTGACGCTTTGCTGCAGGGCTGATTTTTAACCAGTCACCTGCAGTAATTTCAACAGTATCTCCATCAATGATAGCAGTTCCTTTTCCAGCAATAATTCCATAGATTTCTTCATTATTTCTATGAGAATGAACGAAAGGAACACCTGCACCAGCAGGAAGAAAATTAATACTTACTTCAGCACCAGTTAAAGAAAGTGCTTCATGAAGTTCTGTACGACTTTCATTACCAACATTGGTTTTTGTATAGTTTGACATTTGAATTACCTCCGTTTTTATTAGCAACCTTCTTGCTTGAGTATAGTATAATCATTTATACACTCTAAAAAAAGTACGCACCTTTTTGTAACTGTACATAATAAAATGAATATACTATAATATTTTTGAAATGAGGTGACTGCATATGAATACAAAAAAGGAGCTTCCAGAATGTCCTGTCGCAACATCAGTGTCTTTAATTGGTGGTAAATGGAAGCTATTAATAATAAGAAATTTAAAAAGTCGTCCATGGAGATTCAACGAACTTCAGAGAGATTTAGATGGAATTTCTCAAAAAGTACTAACTGATAGTCTGAGGCAGATGATAGATGATGGCCTTGTTTATAGAAATGATTATCATGAGAATCCACCAAGAGTTGATTATGGACTGACTGATCTTGGAAAAGAGATGATGCCAATTATTGATGCATTGGCAGATTTCGGAAATTATTATAAAACAATTGTTGATTAAGCCTAAGACTCCTTATCACTGAATTTAGTTCGAGTGATGAGGAGTTTTTTTACACTTATCTTTAAATATTGACCTACATTTTTATTTTATCCTTCACAAACGCTTTTTCTCTTTCCTTTTTTACATATAACAGCAAAAAAAGTGTTACAAATAATATGAATTGTTTTCAAGTCAATGAACTAAAAAGAACAGATCTACACAAAGCTTATTGTGAAATAGACTGGGAATGGTAGTCGGATTGACTGGGTATGAGAAGAAAATCAAAAAAGAGACTATCATTTGCGATAAGTCTCTCTTTGTTTCTTTCTTCAAAAGATGAAAATTACTTAGGGCTATATACCTTTTTTAGGAAAAATCACAGAATTATTTTCATATTTTGCTTCAAAAGTTGCCTGGATAGAAAGCTTCATAAATAGTTTTCTGTCTACATCGCTGACCATAACCGATGTATGAGCCTGACATCCTTTTAGATTAGGAAGCTGTTCCAATGCTTTCTGAGCATTTGGATCAGAAGCTGCGCTAACAGATAATGCAATCAATACTTCGTCCATATGCAAACGTGGGTTTTTACTTCCAAGATACTGTGTTTTTAAAGTCTGGATTGGTTCAATTGCTGCAGGTGAGATGACTGGCTGACTGTGTGGAATACCAGCAAGCTCTTTGAGTGCATTTAAAAGGAGTGCTGCGCAAGGACCAAGGAGGTCTGTAGTCTTACCTGTGATCATGCGGCCGTCTGCAAGCTCTAATGCAGCAGCAGGAGCTTCTGTTTCTTCTGCACGAGAAAGAGCCATGTCAACAACTGGACGATCGTGGACCGTAATACCAGCCTGGTTCATAAGCATCTCGATTTTATATACTTCTTCTTCGGAACATTCGCCAGCAAGAGCGCGTCTTCTTGCATCGTAGTAGCGACGGATGATTTCCTGACAAGAAGCATCCCTACATGCGGCATCATCACATATACAATTTCCGGCCATGTTAACTCCCATGTCTGTAGGAGACTTATAAGGGCTTTGTCCATAAATGCGCTGGAACATTGCATTGAGTACTGGGAAGATTTCTACATCACGGTTATAGTTGACTGTAGTCTTTCCGTAAGCTTCTAGGTGGAAAGGATCAATCATATTTACATCATTCAGGTCTGCAGTTGCAGCTTCATATGCAAGGTTAACTGGGTGCTTCACTGGGATATTCCAAATCGGAAATGTTTCGAATTTAGCATAGCCGGCGCAGATGCCTCTTTTATGCTCATGGTAGAGCTGGGAAAGACAGACTGCCATTTTACCACTTCCAGGTCCAGGTGCAGTAACAACAATGAGTGGACGAGATGTTTCGATAAACTCATTCTTTCCATAACCTTCATCACTGACAATATGTGGAATATTAGAAGGGTAGCCTTCAATCGGATAATGAAGATATACCTTAATGCCAAGCTTCTCTAATTTGTTTTTAAATAAGGAAGCGCTCTGCTGTCCGCTGTACTTTGTAATAACGACACTTCCTACAAACAGACCATGTTCTTCAAAAATAGACATCAAACGAAGGACATCTACATCATAAGTGATGCCAAGATCTCCACGTACTTTATTCTTTTCGATATCTTCTGCACTGATAACAATCACAATCTCGGCCTGGTCGCTAAGCTGCATTAACATGCGCATCTTAGAATCCGGCTGAAATCCTGGGAGTACACGAGATGCATGGAAGTCATCAAATAATTTTCCACCAAACTCTAGGTAGAGCTTGTTGTCAAATTGAGCAATGCGTTCGCGAATATGAGCAGACTGCATCTGCAAATATTTTTCATTATCAAATCCTATGTTCATCATTCTATCCTCTTTCCTATAATCTTATGTTTAAACAGTTCATTCTATATTGAACCTACATTTAAAACTACCGTCTAACAATATACTACGGAATATGGGAAGTTTACAATCTTTTTATAATCTTTTTTGTGCTACTTGTTTAATACTAAAATTGTATTTGAATCTCAAAAAACCACAGGTTGTAATTCTACTCCGGCCTATAATCTGATATGAAAATGAGAAGCACAAACTGCTTTTTACAATACTGAAACAATCATGCAAGAAGTATACACATTGTACAAAAAATGCTTATCTCATTGGTAAAGATGCATATTCAAAAAGAGAATATTATCGCTTTTGTATTATAAGTATTGATAGTCCACCAATATAAGATTTAAAATATAAACAGTTACATATCAAGCGCAATGATTATAGAAGAACGATGAGGTCATATTATGGAAAATACTATAAAAACAAATAACGATGAAATAAAAGTAAGAGACGAATCAGGAAGTATATCTGAAGTAACAGAAGAACTTCTATTAGATGCAAGATCATCTCTTGAAAGCAAGAAAACTATAAGTGTTCCTATTGGGAAACTATCATCTTTAGGTGCAGGTGTTTCTTCACTTATTCCTGCACTGCATACAGTTACGACAACTACTACTTTTTCAACTGATAAATTATATAGAATCGCAAATCAAGCAACGGGAGATACCTTGAAAATGGCTAAGGATGGAACTGCCTGGGGTGCTATGAAGACACAGGCAGGAAAATCTAAAATGGCTAAATTAGCTGAAGCGGGTCCTCTTTCTGCTACATCTCAAGCTGTAGTTCCAATAGATCCTGCTACTATGATGATGGCAGTCGCTTTATATTCTATTGAGAAAGAACTTGGAGAGATTGCGAAAACACAAAAACAAATATTGTCGTTTATGGAATTCCAAGATGAGGCAGATATTGAAGGTGATCTTGAAACAGTCAATGAACTTCTTACTAATTATAAGTACAACTGGGATAATGAAATGTATGTTTCAAATAGTCATAAGATGGTTATGGATATAAAAAGAACTGCGAGAAGTCATATGCTATCACATCAAAAACAGATAACTGAATGTCTTTCTTCAAAGAAACTATTAGTAGGACAAGAACAAGTCAAAGAATCTTTATATGACTTAGAGAAAAAATTTAAGTATTATAGACTTTCTTTATACACATATTCACTATCATCTATGATGGAAATCATGCTTGGTGGTAATTATAAAGAAGAGTATATTGCAGGTATTAGAGATGAGATTACAGAACTTTCAGAAAAATATAGAAGTCTATTTAACGAAAGCTCACTTTATATTGAAAAACTTGGAGATAATTCTGTTGAATTTAATGTCGTAAATAGCTTAGGTATAGCAGGAAAAGCAGTTGGTAAAATGATTGGTAGCATCCCATTTATTAGCGAAGGACCTGTAGATGAATTGCTTCAAGAGGGTGGAAGCCAGTTAAAGAAAACTGCCAAAGAAATGAAGATGGATGCTGTTCATCAATTTTCATCATTAAGTAATTCAGGTACACATGTATTTGTTGATAAAATGGAAGATATGATTCAGATTTATAATCATACTGAAGAAATCTGTTTTGATGATAAAGAGATTCTTTTGGTTGTAAATTAAATAATCAAACAAAGACACCATTAGGGTGCTTTGATTATGAAGTATATACTAGATAAGTATAAAGAAATGATACAATTCAGGCTTTCTTTCAAGATTAACATGATATCACTTTGGTTTCTCTATATAATACTCATTGAGGTGAAAAAGTATGAAACTAATTAAAAACATTCAAGTCTATGCACCAGAAGACTTAGGTGTCAAAGACATATTGATTTCAGATTCTAAAATAGAAAAGATAGATGATCATATCACATATCCTTATTCTATTGAAACAATTGATGGGACAGGTTGTGTCCTTACACCAGGTCTTATTGATCGTCATGTACATATCACAGGTGGTGGGGGAGAAGCAGGCTTTATTTCTCGTGCTAGACCTATTGAAGTCACAGAAATACTAGATGCAGGTATTACTACTGTCATTGGATTATTAGGTACAGATGGCTATACAAGAAACACAAAAGAATTATTCGCTAAGGCAAAAGAATTGACTCAAAAAGGTGTCCATACCTATATTCTAACAGGAAGTTATACATATCCTACATATACGCTTACTGATTCAGTAGAAGATGATATTGTATTTATTGATAGTATTCTAGGTGTTAAGCTTGCATTAAGTGATCATAGATCAAGTCATATTACTGATGATGAACTTGTTCGTTTAGCTTCTCAAATCCGTACAGCAAGTCTTATTGCTGGAAAACAGGCTAATTTAACACTTCATATGGGTGATGAAAAACAAGGATTAACTCCTGTATTTCATGCATTAGAAAGAGCTGATATTCCTGTTTCGTTATTCCAGCCTACACACTGTAGTCGTAATCCAAACTTATTTAAAGATGCACTCAAGTTTGCTGAAATGGGTGGTACAGTTGACTTAACATGTGATGGTGATGGCAAGACTCTAGAATTCATTAAACAGTTTAAGGATACTTCTAAAGTCACTATTTCTAGTGATGCACAAGGCTCATGGTCTACATATAATGAAGATGGATCTATCAAAGAAATTGGTATTACACCAGTCTCTAACTTAAAGAAAGAATTTATTTCTCTAAAGAATGCATTGGGATATGAAAAAGCTTTACCATTCTTTACTCAAAATGTTGCTCAAGTATTAGGCTTAAAAAATACAGGAGTTATTAAAGAAGGCTTTGATTGTGATTTAGTTGTATGGAAAGATGATGAAATCAAGCATATCATCACAAAGAAAGATTAATACTAGATAAAGGTTCTGATTTTGATAAATATCATTCAGAACCTTTTCATTTCTAAGAAATACTTAGAGGATACCATACTAATATAAAGAAATATGTTATATTCAGTCACTTATCAAGATGGTTATATTTAATCTGACTATTCTTATAAATACAGATGGTACCTCACACAATTGTGAATCATCCTTTTATGTCATGAAGTAAGATGAATTTCACCTTCTTATAGTATAATAAGAGTTCAATATAAGATGCTGAATGTATGGCTTTTTCTGATATGCTATAATATAAAAGCAGAGGATCTTATAGATGAAATGGGAGATTTTATTCTAAAAAAACATATCACAGTAATTACCAAGGCGGATTACTTTGTAAATCAGCCTTTTATGTTATAATGGATTTGAAAGGATGAGACATATGAATAATATAAAAGAGAGAATCAAGATATTCTCAGGTGCGAAGTTAAAATATATTGCATTTGCCTCAATGCTGATTGATCATTTCAATAAAGCTATTATCTATCCTAATCTGGATGGTGGTATTTTAAATAGAATAAGTGATCTATTTGATATTTTAGGAAGAATTGCTTTTCCAATATTTATCTTTCTTCTTATAGAAGGATACTTTCATACAAGAAACAAATATTAATACTTAGGAACTCTTCTTCTATTTGGTATCATCTCTGAAGTCCCATTTGATATGTGTACATCAGCTGTGTTCTTTGAACCCAACTGAAACAATATTATGTTTACACTGTCATTTGTACTTGCCATTATATGGATTATAGATGTATTAAAAGAGAAACTGAATAAACCATTATGGTATGTTGTATCCATCCTCATTGTCGCAGTTATGTGTTTTGTAGCTATGAATCTGGGATTAGATTATGAACATCATGCCGTACTTATTGGATATTTCATGTATATATTTCATGATAAATATATCTATTCTATACCATTTTGTTATGCGTCAATGTTTAAGGAACCCTGGGCATTACTTGGATTTGGTTTAAATCTCACTTATAACGGAGAAAGAGGGAGACAAAATAAGTTATTCAACTATTTCTTCTATCCAGTACATTTGCTTATTTTAGGAATAATAAGAAAGACTTTTCATATTTAGATACATCATCTAAAGTTCATAATAATTGTGTAGTATTAAATTATACAAAAAATATACTTGAAACGAGGTAAATACATATGATTATTGAAACACTCTTATCAAAAAGAGATCAATTACCCCTAGAACTCGCTATTATTGAACCAGAAGAAGAGGCTGTCGGTATTATTCAGTTAATACATGGTATGTCTGAACATAAAGAACGCTATTATGACTTTATGAATTATTTATCACAACAAGGCTATATTTGTGCTATTCATGATCATAGAGGACATGGTGCAAGTGTAAAAGATACATCACATTTAGGATATTTCTATACTAACGATATAACATATATTGTTGATGATGCTTATCTAGTTACAGAATATTTGAAAAATAGATATCCTACATTAAATATCTCTATATTTAGTCATAGTATGGGTACATTGGTTTCTAGAAACTATCTAAAAAAATATGAAAAGCATATTGAAAAGATTGTATTGTGTGGTCCACCTACAGAAAATAAGCTTGTTGATGTAGCATTATTTGCAGGAAAACTTACTGGATTATTTTATAAAGAACATAAACCTAATAAGATTCTGAATAAATTATCTGTAGGATACTACAACAAAGGCTATACAACTGAAAATGAATGGATCTGTTCTAACTTACAGACTGTGTTTGAATATAACACCGATCCTCTATGTGGGTTTACTTTTACTACAAGTGGCTTTATGAATCTTTTCCAGTTATTAAAATCGGCTTTCATCAAAGAAGATTGGAATCCACAAAACAGTTCTTTACCTATATTCTTAATTGCAGGTGTTGATGATCCAGTCATTCAAGGAAAAAAGAAATTTAATGAATTAGAAGAGTTTTTGAAAGAAGTAGGTTATGAAAATATCAAGAGTAAACTGTACAAAGATAAAAGACATGAACTACTCAATGAAACAAATAAAGAAATAGTATATAAAGATGTTCTAGACTTTTTCTATGCTAATTAATACAGGAGGTAATATATGGCTTTTGATTTTAAGAAAGAATATAAAGAATTCTACATGCCTAAAAATAAACCCATGATAGTCACTGTTCCCCGTGCTAACTATATTGCGGTAAGAGGACAAGGGGATCCAAACGAGGAAGGTGGGGATTATCAGAAGGCTATTAGTGTACTATATGCAGTCGCTTATACACTTAAGATGAGCTACAAAACAGATTATAAGATAGAAGGATTCTTTAAATATGTGGTTCCTCCACTAGAAGGTTTCTGGTGGCAGGATGGTATTGAAGGTATAGATTATGATGATAAATCTACTTTTAATTGGATTTCTGTCATTCGTTTACCAGACTTTATTACTAAAAAAGATTTTGAATGGGCAGTAGAAACTGCATCTATTAAGAAAAAGATAGATTGTTCTTGTGCAGAATTTCTTACTATAGAGGAGGGATTATGTGTACAGATGATGCATATTGGTCCTTTTGATGATGAACCGGTTTCTGTTGCACTTATGGATAAATATCTAGAAGAAAATGGATATATCAATGATCTTTCAAAAGAAAGATTACATCATGAAATATATCTTTCTGATGCAAGAAGAGTCGCACCAGAAAAATGGAAAACAGTTATTAGACATCCCATCAAGAAAGGAGTTAGACATGAATGAAAAAATAGGAGAAGTTTTCTCTATCACAAAAGATAACGAGCCTATACAAGGCTGTACCACTTCTAAAGCAGTAAATGATACACTCACTTATTTCTCACTCGCACGAAATACAGACATAAGTGCTGAAATATATCCTTACTATAAGATGATTTATGTCTTGAAAGGTCAGTTGGAAGTCTATGGAAATAATGGCTATACTAAAGTATTCAAAGCAAATGAAAGTTTTATTACATTCACTGATATACCTATGGGTATAAGAACTAAAGATGGTGTCATATATACAGAAACATTAATAAGGAGGATAGATTATATGAACGAAATGATTAAACCAGGAGAAGTATTTAAACTTGCAGAACTATTACCTTATTCAGAAGGTAAGATTATCAATATGGATATTGTACATAATGATAAGATGAAATTTGTAGTAATGGCATTTGATGAAGGAACTGGACTTACTGAACATGCAGCACCAGGAGAAGCTATCATCTTCGCATTAGATGGCGAAGGTATCATCAGTTATGAGGGTAAAGACCATGTCATTAAAGCAGGAGAAAACTTCTGTTTTGCGAAGGGTGGCATGCACGCAGTCAAAGCATCTAAACGTTTCAAGATGGCATTACTTCTTACATTAGAACAATGATCATATTACCTAGAACGAGATTCAATTGTAGTCTCGTTTTTTACTTTTTCATATTTCTTGAAATAGTTTCATTTAGTATGGAACTTTGGAATAGAAGCATTACCTTATTCTTACTTGATAGGCTGGATTGCCATGTTATTAGTGGAAGCACCTCTCATGATTCGTATATATAAGAAAAAATAGAAATAATTAGGGTGATAGGGTAATCCTGTCGCTTTTACTATATAATGGAGTAAAGGAGGAGATTTTTATGTCAATACAAGAAAAAGCTGAATTAATTATCAAGGATATAAAGAAAGAAAAAGGAAATAACCCTATACAGATATTTAAAAGAATTGCAGATCATGATTATATCAATATTCATGGACCAGAACATCATATTTTAGATGGAGCATGTTTACTCGTTGCATTTAAAAATGCAGGCGGTGAAATTGATTTAGATGATGCATTAAATAAAATTATGATAGAAGGATTGAGAATGCCTGGTGCTATGTGTGGTTTATGGGGCGTATGCGGTGCAGTCACATCTCTAGGTGCTGCACTGTCTATTATTGATCATACAGGACCTTTATCGCTAGATGGTACCTGGGGAGACCATATGGAATTTACTTCAAACGCATTAAAGAACTTGGGTGAAATCAATGGGCCTAGATGTTGTAAAAGAGACGCAATGATTTCATTTAAGAATGCGATTGATTATATCAATGCGCATTATGATGTTACTTTAGAATATGAACATCCATCTTGTCACTATTCAAAACTAAATAAGCAATGTATAAAGGAGAGATGTCCTTTTCATGAGTAAAAAGAAAGTCGCATTCATTTGTGTTCATAATTCCTGTAGAAGTCAGATAGCTGAGGCATTAGGTCATTATCTGGCATCTGATGTATTTGAAAGTTATTCTGCAGGCACAGAAACAAAATCAGTTATAAATCATGATGCTGTTCGTATAATGAAACAGATGTACGGAATAGATATGGAAGAAGCGCAATACTCTAAACTTATAAATGATATTCCAAAACCTGACATTGCGATTTCTATGGGATGCAATGTAGGATGTCCTTTCATAGGAAGACCTTTTGATGATAACTGGGGTTTAGAAGATCCTACAGGTAAAAGCGATGAAGAATTTGTGTATATTATCAAAGAAATTGAAAGTAAAATATTAGATTTAACGGATAATTTAAAGAACTAGTAGGATTTATTATGAGAATTATTTCTCGCTTATTCTTATTGATTGCAGTTATTCTATTTAGTCATATACTATAAGGAGACGTACTTATGGATAAAATCAAAAAGAACTGGGTCTATTATTTCATTATTTTCATTACTTTCTATCTAATTCCAATATTAATTCAAGATACAGGAAGTGGCATGTTTATTTTACTCATTGTCATTCCTCTTATAACACTGATTACTTCTATTATTTATGGATTAAGAAATGTATTTGATTTCATCTATCCTCTTATTGTCGCAATTCTGTTCATTCCTACATTATTCATCTATTATAATATTTCTGCCTGGGTGTATATTATCGCATATTCTCTCATTGCACTCATAGGAGAAATATTAGGAAAAACACTTCAAAAGAAATAATAATACTCTTGCACTAAAGTTCACTTTAGCCTTTAAGATGTATTTATATGAAAGGAAAAGGTATTATGAGTAAAAAAGTCGTTGTATTATCAACAAGTCTAAGAAATAATAGTAATTCAGAATTACTTGCGAAAAGTTTTGTAGAAGGAGCAAAAGAATCTGGAAATGAGGTAGAATATATCACATTAAAGAATAAAGATATTCGTTTCTGTATTGGATGTCTTGCATGTCAAAAAACTGGACATTGTGTTATTAAAGATGATGTTGCTGATATTATGAATAGTGTGATCAATGCAGATGTTGTTGTATGGGCTACACCTATCTATTATTATGAAATGAGTGGACAGATGAAAACTCTTATTGATCGTCTCAATCCAATGTATTCAAAAGATTATAAGTTCAGAGATGTCTATCTTCTTGCGACAGCTGCAGAAGAAGGAGACAAAGTCTTTGAAAAAATCATTACTGGACTAAATGGATGGATTGACTGCTTTGAAAAGACATCTATTAAAGGTACTGTACTTTGTGGTGGTGTATCTAGTGGTGGAGATATATCTAGTAATGATAAGCTTAAAGAAGCCTATAATCTAGGTTCTCATGTATAAGGCAGACATTGTGATATTTGATTATGCAATTGCTGCACCTTTTATCTTACCTGCTGGTACAGATGCAATTATTAAATGAACACTTGCGAAATGGACAGGTCTTGCCTTTAAGATTCCTCGTACTTCATTAGAAGAATGTAAGAGTAGAGATGAATTAAAACAAACAGGCATATATTTCTTATTTAGGAGAGATGAAGTGACCAATAAAGGTATTGTCTATATTAGTCAGGCAGGAGTGTGTAAGAATGGTGAAGGTATAAGACAATTAGATGAAGAATCATAAGCATGAACACATGATGTTCATGTTTTTTTGTTAGTTATAACTAATATACTAATTGTGATATCTATTTCATAGTGATATACTGAATCTGTAAGTTAGACTAAACTAACAAAGAGGTGATATCATGCGAATACTTATATATGGTGCAGGGGTAACTGGTTCTTTATATGCAGTTTTGTTGAAAGAAGCAGGGTATTATACAACTATTTATGCAAGAGGACATAGACTTGAAGCCCTTCAAAATCAAGGATTCCTTTATAAGAAAAATAATATAATCAAAAAAGTAGATATCAAGATCATTGACCACTTACAAGATAATGATATATATGATTTTATTTTTTTAACTGTTAGAGAAAATCAATTATATCAAGCACTTAAAGAATTAAAATCCAATAAAAGTAAAACTATCATTACTATGGTCAATACACTAGATAATTATGAAAAATGGGACTGTATTGTAGGAAAAGGAAAAATATTATCTGCTTTCCCGGGTGCTGGAGGCACTATCACAAATAATATACTTGATGCAGCACTTACTCCTAAAATTATACAACCCACTACTTTTTTTGAAATATCAGGAAAGAAAACAAAAAGAACAGAACAGCTCTCACAAATATTGAAATATGCGCATATACCTTACCAGCAGGTCAATAATATGCATATATGGCAGTTATGTCACCTTGGAATGGTTGTACCTCTTGCAGATGCTTATTATCAAACAGAAAATCCAAAATTTGTAGGACAAGATAAAGTGGTGATGAGAAAAACAGCTATTCAGCTTAAAAAGAATTTCAATACATTATATAAAAATCTCAATACCTTATCACCAGTTAAAATGCATATATTCCGCTATTTGCCAACATCCATACTCATATATATTTTGTCTCAAACTTTTAAAAGCAGTTTTGGTAAAAAATTTATGTATCAGCATGCAATTAAAGCACCAGATGAAATGAGAGAACTACATAAACAATTTTATTCTTATATTAAGAAATGGAGATTATGAATATGACAAATGAAGAATATAAACAACTATCAATCAAAGAATTTACTAAAGCAGCTGGGAGATATGAGGGAAATCATGCAGGTGTCTATGAAATGTGTAAGAAGGATTATCCAGATATTTTAAAGAATTAGAGAAAGAACCATTCATGAATCTACTAGATGCAGGATGTGGGCCAGCACCTATGATTTCTTTACTATCAGAAAAATATCCTGATAAGTATTATACTGGACTTGATCTTACACCTGCTATGATTGAACAGGCTAAAAAGAAGAATATTCCAAATGCAGTATTTGTAGTAGGGGATTGTGAGAATTTCCCTTTTGAGAAAAACTCATTTGATGCCATTATCTGTTCTATGAGCTTTCATCATTACCCTAATCCACAGGCATTTTTCAATAGTGTAAAAAGATGCTTACGTCCAAAGGGTAGATTAATACTTAGGGATGTCACAAGTGATAATAAATTTCTTGTATGGTTAATGAAGACATTTGAAATGCCTCTCGCAAACTTATGTGGTCATGGAGATTTCCAGGTTCCTACAAGAGATGTTGTATATAAATGTTGTAAAAAAGCAGGATTAAAAGTAGAGAAGTTTGAAATACGTAAAGGAATGCGTCTTCATTGTGTTGTAAGAAAAGAAGGCGATTCAAAATGAAAATAAATGTAAAAGGTGTAGCAGAAACAATGATCCAGACTCTTTATGCACGTGCTAAAGAAACAAGTCAAAAGAATCCTCAAATCAAAGATGAAATGGCTGTATCAATAGTCAAACAATTAGATTATGACTTTTCTCAAGCAGATCAAGATAAAACAATGCGTTCAGGTGTGATTGCAAGAACAATTGTATTAGATAAGATGGTAGAGGAATATTTAGATAAACATAAGAATACTATTGTGATTAATATTGCATGTGATCTTGATACAAGGTGTTATCGTATGAAAGGCATATATATAAGCTGGTATAATCTAGATTTACCTGAAACGATGAATATAAGAAAACAGTTTTTAACAGAAATAGGACCTATCTATCAAATCGCGAAGTCAGCTATGGATGAAACCTATACAAATACTATTCACAATGAAGGAGAAGACGTTCTAGTAATCATAGAAGGTTTGACTATGTATTTAACTGAAATTGATATTAAGAAGATCTTTTCTATTATCGAACATGCATTTTCAAATGTCACAATAATGGTTGAAGTGATGTCACCTTTTATGGTGAATCACATTAAAGACAAATCTATAGAAGGCAGTCGCGCAAAATTTACATGGGGTATAAAAATGGGAAAGAACTAGAAAAACTTCTTCCTACATTTTCTTTTCTTACTGAAGTGAGTCTTGTAGAAGGAATGAAGAAGTTAATGCCTATATATCATGTATTAGGTAAAATTCCTTTTGTTTATAATATTTCAAATAAAATAGTTGTTTTAAACAACCACAACTAGTATTAAGGAAATGATAGAAGTTATGAAATTACATACACGCTTAGATATAGATCAACGTATAAGAAATGTTGTTGTGGAATAGAAGAATAGAAAGGAAAATGAATATGAAAGATAAAGTAAAAGATGCTTATGAATCATCTAAGAATATATATGATGACGTTCTCACTCAATCCAATATTTTTAGTCAACTTTATATAAAACTATTTTGGAGTGGTACTGATGATAATGTAATCGCACAAAAAGTACTCTCTTATATTCCTAATGATTTTAATGGTGTTCTTCTTGATGTTCCAGTAGGTACAGCTGTATTCACTAAGAATAAATGGATTTCTTTAAATAATGCGCATATTACATGTCTTGACTATAGTCAGGATATGCTTGAACAGGCTAAGATAAGATTAAATGGTCAAAAACATATCCAATATATTCAGGGAGATGTAGGAAACTTACAGATGGATGATGAAACATTTGATATCGTACTATCAATGAATGGATTTCATGCTTTTCCTGATAAGATTAAAGCTTTCCAAGAAACATGGCGCGTACTAAAACCTAGTGGTGATTTTATTGCATGCTTTTATATTAAAGGAAAATCAAAAAGAACAGACTGGCTAGTAAAAAATATTCTTTCAAAGAAAGGGTGGTTTACGCCACCATTTCAAACTGAAGAAGAACTTAAAGAGATTCTAGATAAACTCTATCAAATCATTGATATACATATTGATGGATCAATGGTATATTTTCACTGTAAAAAGAGGTGAAACATATGCGTATTGCGTTAGCTCAAATGAAAAATGAAGGTACAATCCAAGATAACTTAGATAAAAGTATAGAGTTTATTAGACAAGCTTCTGAAAATGATGCAAGCCTCATCTTATTTTCAGAAGTTCAGCTTACAGAATTCTTTCCACAATATAAGGGAAAGGATGTATCACAATATAGACTTAAACTTGATTCAAAAGAAGTAAAGATGCTTCAATCTGCAAGTAAGAGATATAATATTATATCTGTTCCAAACATTTATCTTGAAGAAGAAGGAAAAACCTATGATGCAAGTCTATTAATAGGGAAAAATGGAGAAATCAAAGGCATTCAAAAAATGATTCATATAGCACAGGCTAGACAATTCTATGAACAAGATTACTACACACCTTCAAATGATGGATTCAAAGTATTTGATATAGAATATGGTAAAATAGGCATTGTCGTATGTTTTGATAGACATTATCCTGAAAGTATTAGAACAGAAGCGCTGATGGGCGCAGATCTAATACTTATTCCAACAGTGAATACTAAAACTGAACCTTCAGAAATGTTTGAATGGGAACTTCGTGTCCAGTCCTTTCATAATAGTGTAAGTATTGCGATGTGCAATAGAGTAGGACAAGAGGGTGAAATGAACTTTTCTGGAGAATCCGTTGTAGTAGATCCAAATGGGAAAGTTATTAAAAAAGCAGGTGATCAGGAAGAAATCATATATGTTGACATTGATTTGTCTAATTCAAAGAAAATAAGAGAAAGTAGGCCCTATACACAACTAAGAAGAAAAGAATTATATCAATAAAATCTCCTTGCCATAAAGTAAGGTTCACACTTTATAATTTAGTCAAGGAGGATGATACTATGAGTAAAATATTGGTTGCTTATTTTAGTGCAAGTGGTGTTACAAAGCATGCAGCTGAAGAAGTCGCAAAGATAGCAGGGGCTGATTTATATGAAATCAAGCCAGAAGTCCCATATACAAAAGCTGATCTTGATTGGATGAATAAGAAGTCTAGAAGCAGTATTGAAATGGAGGATAAATCTTTTCGTCCTGCCATTATTAAAGATAATCTAGATATTTCAAAGTATGATCATATCTATCTAGGTTTTCCTATCTGGTGGTATGTTGCACCTACAATTATTAATACATTCCTAGAAGCATATGATTTCTCTAATAAGAGAATTACACTATTCGCTACATCAGGAAGTAGTGGTTTTGGAAACACTATAAAAGAATTAAAAGTATCAGCACCAAATGCAGATATTAAAAAAGGATTATTACTAAACAATCTAACAACTCAAAAAGTAAAAGAATTATTGGCCTTATGATTATTCATAAATAAATCCTTTCGTTTGTCATAGGCTCCTCCCACTGCCAATAGGTGGTGAGAGGAGCCTCGCAAATTGTATCTATTATCCCTGACTTTCAATATATTTTTGTATAGTTGCTGATGACACTTCTCCAATGCTACAAGCAAAATCACCATCTGACCAAAATGTTTTTTCCTTCCAATACTGTTTTGATAAGACCGAACTATACTTATGCCATAAGTGGTATGCTGTTTCCTGCTTTACAATTTTGACAATATCGCAAACTCTATCTGTTGTATCGTAACTTAATAAGAAATGTATATGGTCTTTGTCAGTTTCTATCGCAATAATTTCGTAGCCACGAGTATTAGCTATATCGAGAATCTTTTGTTTAACATCATTGGCGATAGAGTCTTTTAGTAGTTGTTTGCGGTATTTGGTTACTAGAATTATATGTACCTTCAGACTGTATTTTTGTCTGTTATGACGATTGTATCTATTATCCACAGTTTACCTCAAAATATAGATATTTCGCTATAAAATAAATATAATATATAGTGAAATATCTATGAAAGGAGTACATCTATGGAACAGATGACTATTACAGCTAAAATTCAAATAATCGCAGCTGAAACAGATAAGGTTTTGCTTGATGAAACAATGTCTGTTTATCGTAATGCCTGTAATTATGTTTCAGACTATGTATTCCGCACTCATGACTTAAAGCAGTTTTCACTTAATAAAGCTTTGTATTCTACTTTACGAGAAGAGTTTAACCTTAAATCGCAGATGGCGCAGTCTGTTTTGAAGACTGTTATCGCCAGATATAAGACCATTCTTGAAAATCAGAATGAGTGGATTAAACCATCGTTCAAAAAGCCTCAGTACGACCTGGTTTGGAACAGAGATTATTCCTTAACACAAAACCGTTTTTCAATCAATACGCTTAATGGTCGTGTAAAGTTATCTTATTTTTCAGATGGAATGTCTAAGTATTTCGATCATACGATTTATAAGTTTGGTACTGCCAGACTTGTAAGTAAGCATGGTAAATACTATCTGCATATACCAGTTACCTATGAGGTTGAAGAAAGTAATATTTCTGACATCTGTAACGTTGTAGGTATTGACAGAGGTATTAACTTTGTTGTTGCAACTTATGACAGCAAACATAAGTCTGGATTTGTTAGTGGTAAAGCTATTAAACAGAAACGTGCTAACTATTCCAAGCTCCGTAAAGAACTTCAAATGCGACATACGCCATCCTCAAGACGAAGACTGAAAGCTATCGGTCAGCGAGAAAACCGTTGGATGCAGGATATTAACCATCAGGTATCGAAGGCACTCGTTGAAAACAACCCAAAGCACACTCTCTTTGTATTGGAAGATTTGTCAGGTATTCGTAATGCTACAGAACGTGTTAAGACAAAAGATCGTTACGTTTCTGTATCATGGTCTTTCTATGACCTTGAGCAAAAACTAATCTACAAAGCAAAACAGAATCAGTCTTCTGTTATTAAGGTAGACCCTCGCTATACAAGTCAGTGCTGCCCTTGCTGTGGACACGTTGAAAAGTCTAACCGCAATAAGAAGATACATCTGTTTACCTGCAAAAAATGTGGTTATAAATCTAATGATGACCGCATTGGAGCTATGAATCTGTATCGTATGGGAATAGACTATCTTGCAGATAGCCAAGTACCTAATACAGTTGTAACAGAGTAAACTCTGCTGCAAAGGGTGCTGTCAACCACCCTATGATGTAACGCCACTTTAGATAGCAATATCTATTGGGGTTAAAGGTCGGAGGTGTAAACCATTAGTACGACTGGGCAGTTACAAGCCCATGACCTTTAGGTCGTGGGTAGTTGACAGGGCTTTTTTGATATAATAATGGAAAGGAGGCATAACCATGGATAAAACAATGAAAATAACAGGTAAAGGAAAAGTATCAGTCAAGCCTGATATAATACGTCTTAATATGACAATGGAAGAATCATATAAGGAATATGAAGTCACATTAAGACAATCTAGTGAAACAACAAAAATATTGAAGGAGTTATTTGTTTCTCTAGGATTTAAAAATGATGATTTAAAAACTAGAAGCTTTGATATTAATACCAAATATGAAAGTTATAAAGCCAAAGATCAAAGCTGGAAAAAGAGATTAATAGGATATACATATACACATCATATGTTGATAGAATTTGATGCAGATAATAAGAAACTAGGTGAAATACTCTATACTTTGGCACATAGTGTGATTACACCAGAAATCTCTATTGAATATACAGTCAGTGATCCAGAAAAGCATAAAGATAAATTATTAAAGAATGCGATAGAAGATTCAAAGCACAAAGCTGAAGTCTTAGCAAATGCTGCAGATGTTAAATTAGGTGATATCGTATCTATTGATTATTCTTGGGGTGAAGTCAGCTTTGTCTCAGAACCTATACAGAATTTTGCATTTGCAAGTGCTGAAAAAACAACAGCTCGTGCTGGATATGATATTGATATTGAAGCAGATGATATTGATGTCACAGATACAGTAACTGTGATTTGGAATATTAAGTAATGTACGAATAGCTAGGATTGAAAGGCGTTGAGATGTTTGACAAAAATTGAACTTATTTCAGATCTGTGTGATAGCGAAGTACTATATGCTATAACAGATGGAGACAGTAATAATACAATTTTTGATATAGAGGACTCTGAAAAGATACAGGCAACTTTACAGCTGGCGAATGAACTCGTTAAAGGTCGAAAATCGGGTAAAGAAAAAGGTTGGCTAACATTAGAAGATGTAAAAAAATACTAGGTATTATCAAATGATTTATGACAAAGGAGATGTAAAATAATGAAGTTTAAAATTATAAAAGCGAATATTATTGATGTTGTCTCAGACGCAATAGTTTTACCTGCAAACGAAGGACTCAAGGAAGGTCCTGGATCCTCTAAAGCTATCTTTAGTGCTGCTGGTAGAAAAGAACTAACTCAAGCATGTAAAAAACTGGGTCATCGCAATATAGGAAGTGCGGTGCCAACATTGGCTTATAATTTAAGTTCAAAATATATAATTCATGCAGTCGTGCCTAAATGGATTGACGGAGAGCATAATGAATATGACTTATTAAGTTCTGCATATTTAGCGGCACTTAATATTGCAGAAGTAATGGGATGTGAATCAATTGCATTTCCGCTTCTAGCATCAGGTAATAATGGCTTTGATAAGGAACTCGCAGTACGAATTGCTGAGGAAAGTATCGAATCATTCCAAGGTGTAAATCTGAAGAAAGTATTCTTAGTAATCTATGGTGATAACATGGAGAAGTATATAAATAGTCTAGGTTATAATGTATTTGTCATTCCCGCTAACATCAAAGTGAATGATAAAAAGCTCCAACATCAGGCTAAACAAAGAAAACTGATTGCTGATGGAAAAGATGTTGCACAGGATATACTTGAAGCTCAATTAGAAAAAGCTATTGAATGGATAAAGAAACCAGAAAACCAAAAGAAACTATTTGAAGCCGGCATAGCAGTATTCAAGTTAGCCTTTAAGAAGATTAAGAAATAAACTTTAGTAATGATTGATGTGCCATTACGTTATGCACCATTTGGTGATAAGAAATTTAAACTACTAAAACGTATTATGTAAAAACTCTTCACTGATAGAAATATACTTCTCAGTAAACAGACTATCCTTTTCCCAGATGAATTCAAAATTATGCTGGAGCTTAAAGTCATTTAATACAATTTCTTTTAATACACCTTTTTGTAGTTCTTCTTTAACTGCAATCTTGTAAATAAAAGAAATACCACAATCTTTCTTGGTCAAACTTATGATAGTATGCATATTTTCTATTTGTGTATAATGTATAAAATCAGAAATAGACAAACCACGTACTTTTAGACTTTCTTCAAGAATATGTCTAGTACCAGAACCTTGTTCTCGTACAAGAAGTCTTTCATTAAGAAGGTCATGTAAAGTATGAGGTATATTCTTAAACTCATGTGATGCAGCACAGATGGCAATATAGTCCTCTGTGCTGTATTTTTTATGACTATATTTCTCTTTAGGATAATTTCCTTCCACAATAGCTATATGAATCATACCTTGATCTAATAGCTTTAATAATTCTGCTGTATTACCATAATGAAGATGTAGATTCATTTCAGGATGATGTTTAATAAAATCAGCCAATCTATCAACTATCGCATACTCACCAATTGTCATAGTCACACCAATGGATAATGTCTCTATGGTAGTTTCACTGCTTTTCATCTCTTTTATAATATTCTTTTCATCATTCTGCATAGTCATCAGATATTTCCTCAATATCTCTCCAGAACGTGTTAAAGATAACTGCTTATTTGAATATACAAAGAGTGTTGTTTCATATTCTTCTTCTAGATAATGAATATGCTGTGAAACAGCTGGCTGAGTAATATGCAGTTCTTTTGCCGCAAGTGTATAGTTGAGTGTTTCACACACCTTTAAGAAAGTATTTATACGATAATCTAACATCAAATCACCCCATCAATAATATATACTTATAGTTCAATAGAAATATATAATTTAAAATTATTATAGTCAAGTGATATAATGAGCACACATTTAAAGAAAGCAGGTTATTTCATGGAAACTATTAAAAAGAATATATATGGCATACTTGTATGTTTAGTTATTGCAATTCCATCATGGTTACTAGGAAAACAATTTCCAGTTATCGGTGGGGCAGTGATTTCAATTCTTGCAGGTATGCTTATTACTATGTTTTGGAAAGAAAAAGGTAAAGCAGCACCAGGGATCAAATGGACTTCTAAGATCATTCTACAAACAGCTGTCGTCTTATTAGGTTTTGGTATGAATTTAGGTGTCATCTTTGAAACAGGAAAGCAGTCATTACCTATTATTGTTTGTACTATTTCAACTTCACTTCTTATTGCATGGCTTTTAAGAAAGATATTACATGTACCTTCCAATACATCTATTCTAGTAGGTGTAGGTTCATCTATTTGTGGTGGTTCTGCCATTGCAGCTACTGCACCAGTCATTGATGCCGATGATGATGAAGTTGCTCAGGCTATTGCAGTTATTTTCTTCTTTAATGTCTTAGCTGCATTATTCTTCCCTATTCTAGGTAAAGCCATTGGCTTTGATACATTACATGGTGATGCGTTTGGAATATTTGCAGGAACTGCCATCAATGATACATCTTCAGTTACTGCAGCTGCATCTACTTGGGACAGTATGTGGCATTTAGGAAGCGCTACACTTAATAAAGCTGTAACTGTCAAATTAACACGTACACTTGCCATTATTCCTATCACTTTAGGATTATCAATGATTAGAAGTAAGAAGAACCAGAAATCTTCAAACTTCAGTTTAAAGAAAGCATTCCCTATGTTTATTCTATACTTTGTATTAGCTGCTATTATTACTACAGTCAGCCTTCATATAGGAGTTAACAGCAATATTTTCTTACCTATTAAAGAATTATCTAAATTCCTTATTATTATGGCTATGGCTGCAATTGGTTTAAACAGTAATGTCATTCACTTAATTAAAACAGGTGGTAAACCATTATTAGTAGGTGCATCATGCTGGTGTGGTATTACTATTGTTACATTACTCATGCAGCATGTTATGGGTATCTGGTAAGCATTGACTTTACATATTATATTTCTTAAGATATAAATAGACTTACAGTGAAACTTAATTTTCACTGTTTTTTAATAGGAGAATCATATGAACATTACAGTTTATTTAGGTGCCTTGAGAGGCAATGATCCAGTATTAAAGGATGCAGTTAAAGAACTTGGTACATGGATTGGAGAAAACAATCATACACTCATCTATGGGGGATCAAAATCAGGATTAATGGGATATATTGCAGAAAGTGTATTAGATGCAGGTGGAGATGTCATTGGAATAGAACCACAATTCTTCATTGATGAAGAACTACAATATGATGGCTTAACTGAATTAATCATTACTCAAGATATGACAGAAAGAAAGACAAAAATGATAGAATTAGGAGATGCCTTTATCGCCTTTCCAGGTGGTACAGGAACACTAGAAGAAATATCAGAAGTGATGTCTAAAATTTCATTGAAACAACTTCATACGCCTTGCATATTCTATAATTTGAATGATTATTATAAGGGCATGAAAGAACTTATGTCCCATATGATAGAAATGGGATTATCTACTGATGAAAAACAGAAGGGAATTTATTTTGCAGATAATCTAGAAGATATAAAAAATATTATTGAAGAGGAATAGTGATTTTTTTCATTATTCTTTTTATAATAAATAATAGTTAAGGAGACGTATAATGAATCTAGAAGGACAAAACTCGGAATCATTAAGAAAGATGATTAGGCATCTCCAGGAAGAAAACCAAGAATTAAAAGAACTACTAAAAAATCTAATATCACATTTAATGAACTAAAAGAAGAAATGGCAACTGAATCTATCGATGAGGGTCCATATATCAAAGATACTTAAATTACTGATAAACTTGCAGCTTCTTTTCTTCCTTTGTTTCAAGGTAGAAGAGTAAAAAGGATGAAAACTTCTATAGTGAAGATGTTATAAAGAAACTCTCTATTGTCCTTGCAGATGGCATATATGTAGACATACTTAATCTTAAGCCTCGCATTCAAAACCAGATTAAACGCTTAGCGGCTTCAATTGGAAGCAGCCAAGAGTTATCTATTTAGGGGAAGACATAAACGACTATATAAAAATTCCAAAAGAGGTATTAGAAACTCTCCTCAATAAGTGTGATTCATCAAATATTGAGTATGAAATTATTGATAAGAGAGAAAAAGGAAAACCTATTAATGTAGCATTTACTGGAAAATTAAGAGATGAACATCTTACTGCTGCATCTGATTTATTAAGCTATGATAATGGCGTTCTTAATGCAGCCCCTGCATTTGGTAAGATAGTTGTATCTAGTTATTTGATTTCTCAAAGGAAAATCACTACACTCATTATTATGCAGAGTGGTTCATTTATTGATCAATGGGTAGATGAATCACATCACTTTTTAGAATTAAACGAAGACCTGCCTATGTATAAGACAAACTCAGGGAAAGAGAAACAAAGAAAAGATCTCATAGGGGTCTTACATGGTAGTAAGAATACCTTAACAGGGATCATTGATGTTGTATCTGTCAATTCTATTTATGATAAAGCAGGCATTAGCCGTTTAAGTCAAACGTATGGCATGGTGGTATGAATTTACTTGGTAAATCAAATATCTATGATAGCTTAATGAGAGTTAAAGCAAGTATTCTTGCAGAAGAAATTGTATTCACTTATACAGAAGACACAAATCAAAAATAAGAGGTAATACTATGGCATTTAAGATAGTAAGAAACGATATTACAAAAGTAGAAGCTGATATCATTGTTAATACAGCAAATCCAAAACCAAAATGTGTCAGTGGCACAGATCTGGCGATATATGAAGCAGCAGGAAAAGAAGCGCTTCTTGCAGAAAGAGAGACTATTGGCCCCATTGAAAGAGGAGAGATTGCAGTCACTGGAGCTTATAATCTCAACGCAAAATATATTATTCATACAGTAGGACCTGTATGGATTGATGGAAATCATCATGAACTTGAAATACTAGAAAGATGTTATCGTCTACCTCTACAAAAAGCAATAGAACTAGGATGTCAAAGTATCGCATTTCCTCTTATTTCAACAGGTGTGTATGAATTTCCAAAAGATAAGGCTTTGCACATTGCAGTATCTGTATTCAGTCAGTTTTTGACAGAACATGAAATAGAAATCATTTTAGTTGTATTTGATAAAACCTCTTTTCAATTATCCAGCCAAATTGTCGGAGAGATTGATTCTTATATTGATGCAAACTATGTCAAAGAAAGTCATATTAATGAGTATCCTTTAAGCTACAGACGAAGTGCTCGTCTTTGTTCTTTATTTAACTCTACATTTCATGAAGAATCATCTCTACATTTATCGGATACTTCTTTAGAAAATCAGCTTGCAAATATTGGCCCTTCATTTCATGATAAATTATTTGAACTCATAGACAAAGCGCATTTGGATAATAAAGACGTATGGAAACGAGCCAATCTAGATAGAAAACTTTTTTCTAAAATTCAATGCAATAAGAACTATCATCCTAAAAAGAAAACCGTATTTGCATTATGTATCGCATTACACCTTAATCTAGAAGAATCAAAAGATCTACTTGCAAGAGCGGATTGGGCATTTAGTCCAAGCAGTAAAGTAGATCTAATTGTACAAAAAGCAATCATCGATAAACAATATGATATTATGGAACTCAACATCACATTATTCAAATATACCAATGAAACTCTTGGAGCATAAATGGCGTCGGTACTTCATGTATCGACGTTTTTTAAATGTCGCCTTCAAAGCGACCACATATCTTTCCTCCTCATTTATACTGATATTGTAATAAGAAAAGATTGGAGGAATATATTATGTATGGTGCAATTTTAGGAGATATTATTGGCAGTCCATTTGAATTTGATAGAGGAGATAAAACAAAGGATTTCAAATTATTTAGTAGAAGATCTCATTTTACAGATGATTCAGTCATGACTCTTGCAGTATGTGAGGCATTACTTAAAGTAGGGCAGGATGTAACAGTCAAAGAAATCGAAGATGCAGTTATATCAAGTATGCAATCATGGGGTAGAAGATATCCTCATGCAGGATACGGAGGTTATTTTAGACGCTGGCTAACAGCCCGTCATCCCGAGACTTATAATAGTTATGGAAATGGTTCTGCCATGAGAGTATCAGCTGCAGGATGGCTTTATGATTCCCTTGAAAAAACAAGAACTATCGCAAAGGCAACTGCAAATGTAACTCATAATCATCCAGAAGGTATTAAGGGTGCAGAGGCGACTGCGAGTGCGATATTTATGGCCAGAAATGGTTCATCAAAAGAAGAAATCAAAAAGTATATTGAGAATGAATTTCATTATGATTTGAATAGAACACTTAATGAGATTCGACCAGGCTATCATATGGATGAAACCTGTCAAAAAACAGTCCCTGAAGCAATCATTGCCTTTCTTGAAGCCAAGGACTTTGAAGATGCTATAAGAAATGCGGTATCTCTAGGTGGGGATACAGATACCCTTGGAGCGATTACTGGAAGTATTGCAGAAGCCTATTATGGAATACCTGAATGGTTAATAACTGAATGTAGAAAACGTATTAATAAAGATATGAGAATTGTTCTTGATGATTTTAATGATGTTCTTTCTAGAAAAGATGATTTTCCAAATAGTAATAAGATGATTGAAGATGCGATAGACCAATATTATGTTCAGAATAATAAGGATGGAATGCTGGTGTTCATGAAAACCCTACTCATAAGTATTGAACAGGGTGGAGAATTAGTAGTGCCTTATATCACAACGCACTCAATTTTATCAAAAGAGCAGTTAAATAGTATAAGTATTGGTGATACTTTTACACTTGATCATGATGTGAAGCTTAAGCTAGAAACAGTGAAGGATGTAAAGGGGAATGAGTGGATGGGCGTATTTACGTCAACAAATGAAATGCATAAAGGATCGAGTGGTAATGTTCAAATAAACCAGTCAATATTATCCATTCTTCAATCAGTGCTTGACTTAGAAGAAGTAAATGGTATTGTCATTAATCCATTTGGAAAACATATTCAAATCAGTAAGAATATGATAGCTCTATTAATTAGTATATATGACGAATGTGCGAAAGAAAGTTAAAAAATAATCTAAAAAGATTGTAACTATAGTTATAATCTTTTTTTGCTTTAATGAGTCTATTTTCATCCTGAAAATATATGTAATCTATTACATTCAGGGATATTGTAATATTAATTGAACTTATTTCTTTTGCAATGTCAACATATGTGTCTTGACATCTGTCAATAACAATGATAGCATAGGCACAGCGTAAAAAGAGATAGGCGCTTAATTTAGGAAAAGTTTGAAAAAGAGGATTAAATTATGGATATGATGAATAGAATCAAGCAGCTTAAAGAAGAAAAGAATGCTGTTATATTGGCTCACTATTATGTGGATGCAGATGTACAGGCAGCGGCTGATTTCATTGGTGACTCATTCTATCTTGCAAAAAAAGCAGCAGAAACAGATGCTGATAAGATTGTATTTGCAGGTGTAGAATTCATGGGAGAAAGTGCTAAGATACTTAATCCTACTAAGCATGTATATATGCCAGATGCACATGCAGATTGTCCAATGGCTCATATGGTGATTATAGAAAAGATCAAAGAAATGAGGGAAAAGTATGATGATTTAGCTGTTGTATGCTATATCAACTCTACTGCAGAAATCAAGACTTATAGTGATGTATGTGTAACTAGTTCGAATGCAGTTAAAATCGTTAATAAATTACCAAATAAGAATATTTTCTTTGTACCAGATCAGAACTTAGGAAGCTATGTAGCAACTCAGGTAGAAGGTAAGAATATCATTTTAAATAATGGTTTCTGTCCAAGACATCACATCATGACTAAGGAAGATGTATTAAATGCAAAGAAGGAACATCCAGATGCTTTAGTGGCTGTACATCCTGAATGTAAGCCTGAAGTATTAGAAGAAGCCAATTATATTGGAAGTACATCAGGTATTATTGATTATATTGTTGGAAATGATGCTAAAGAATTTATTGTTGGTACAGTCGATGGCGTTTATGCCACAATCCTAAATCAGGCACCTGATAAGAAGCTTTATAATGTAGTAAGAACTCAGGTATGTCCTAATATGAAACTTAATTCACTAGAAAAGATTATTCATGTATTAGAAACTGGTGAAAATGAAGTATTCTTAGATGAAGAATTTATGAATAAGGCAAAAGCACCATTACAGAGAATGCTTGAACTTGCTAAATAGGAGATGACTAAAAATGACTAAAAAAACAGATATTCTTATTGTAGGTACTGGATGTTCAGGATTATATTGTGCCCTTAAATTACCTGGAAACCTTAATATTCATATGATTACTAAGTCATGTGTAGAAGAAAGTGATAGCTTTCTTGCACAGGGTGGTATTTGTATGTTTAAGGATGAAAGTGATTATCATGCTTTCTTTAAAGATACACTAAGAGCTGGACATTATGAAAATAATCCTCTTTCTGTAGAATTAATGATCAGAAGTTCTCGTGCTGTACTTGATGATTTATTATCATATGGTACTGATTTTGCAAGAGATGAAGAAGGAAACCTTAAATATACAAAAGAAGGTGCTCATTCTACTAACAGAATTCTTTATCATGAAGATATTACGGGTAAAGAAATCACGAGTAAGCTTTATGCAGAAGTAAAAACAAGAAAGAATATCACTATTGAAGAATATGTAACTTTAACAGACCTTCTTGTAAAGAATGGTAAGTGCGTTGGTGGTAGAGTACGCAAAGGCGATGAAGAACATGATATCTATGCGAACTTTGTTGTACTTGCAACTGGTGGTATTGGTGGTAAGTATAAGAATTCTACTAACTACCGTCATTTAACAGGTGATGCTATTGATTTAGCTAAGAAGTATGGTATTGAAACAGAACATTTGGATTATGTACAGATTCATCCAACTACATTCTATAGTAAAGATAATGAAAGACGTTTCCTTATTTCCGAAAGTGTCAGAGGTGAAGGTGCATTATTATATGATAAGAATGGTAATCGTTTCGTTAATGAATTATTACCTAGAGATGTAGTTTCTGATGCAATTAAGAAACAGATGGAAAAAGATGGTACTGATTATGTCTTAGAAGATTTAAGACCTATTGGTGAAAAGGAACTAAAGGAACATTTCCCTAATATTGTTCAGTACTGCTTAGATAAAGGCTATGATGTGACTAAGGAATGTATTCCAGTTGTACCAGCCCAGCACTATTTCATGGGTGGTGTAAAAGTCAATGAAAACAGTAAAACATCTATGGAAAATCTATATGCTGTTGGTGAAACGGCATGTAATGGTGTTCATGGAAAAAATAGACTTGCTAGTAACTCATTATTAGAAAGTTTAGTATTTGCTAAAAGAGCCGCAAAAGATATGACAAGAAAGTATGAGGCCCCAAGTATGTTTGATAAGACAACATTAAAATTAAATGTAGACCCACTAATCCTTTCAGCTCTTCGTGAAGATATTACAAGTGAAGATGTATCTACATGCAGTGTTATGAGAACTGCACAGCTAGGTGAAGTGGAATTAATTTGTAAAGAAAATGGTATTATTGCTGGTCTTCAGATTTTTGAAAGAACATTCAAATTATTAGATGAAGATGTGCATGTACACTTCTTTGCTCATGATGGTGATGAAGTCCATAAAGGAGAATTACTAGCTAAAGTAACTGGTGATATGAGAACTCTTCTTGAAGGTGAAAGAACTGCATTAAACTACTTACAGAGAATGTCAGGTATTGCAACTTATACACGTAAGGTTGCAGATCTTCTTAAGGGTACAGGTATTAAGTTACTTGATACAAGAAAGACAACTCCAAATAACAGAATCTTTGAAAAATATGCTGTTAAAGTAGGTGGAGGAAGCAACCACAGATATAACTTAACAGACGGTGTTTTATTAAAAGATAACCACATTGGTGCAGCAGGAAGCGTTACTAAGGCTGTACAGATGGCAAGAGATTATGCTCCATCAGTAAGAAAGATTGAAGTTGAAGTAGAAACTTTTGATATGGTGAAAGAAGCTGTTGCAGCGGGTGCTGATATTATCATGCTTGACAATATGAGTACTGAATTATTAAAACAGTCTATTGATTACATTGATAAACGTGCTGAAATCGAAATTTCTGGTAATGTTACTGCAGAAAACATCAATAGAGTAAAAGATATGGGTGTAGATTTCATTTCAAGTGGCGCATTAACACACTCTGCAAAGATTCTAGATCTATCATTAAAGAACCTTCATGCAATCAATGGGAGAGACTAAATGACTGGTAAAGAAAGAAGGGACTACATCCTTACAGAACTGATGGAAAGTGATACACCGATTTCTGCTTCTAATTTTGCGAAACGTCTTCAGGTTTCACGTCAGGTTATTGTGAATGATGTCGCACTTCTTCGTGCTAATAATCATGTTATAGAAGCAACCAATAAAGGATATATCATACGTCATTCTGCTATGGTGGAAAGAGTCCTCAAAATGCAGCATACAGATGCAGATATAGAAAATGAGCTCAATACAATCGTGGATCTAGGTGGTTATGTCAAAGATATCTTTGTATATCATAAGGCTTATCATATTGTACGTGCACCTCTTAATATTGCATCTCGTTTAGATGTAAAGAAATATCTTGATAATTTAAAATGTGGGAAATCCATTTCTTTAATGACAGTGACAAGTGGATATCATTATCATACAATCTGTGCTGAAACAGATGAGAGACTTGATGAAATTCAAGATGCATTGTCAAAACTAGGATATCTTGCAAAACTTCAGGAATATGAACCTGTTGAATTCTAAAAGCCATCTACATTGATGGCTTTTTAATATATAATGGTATGGAGGTGATGAATTTATGATTTATGTAACAGGTGATATACATGGCAATCAATTTAAATGGCTTGAACAGATAGATCCTGTATTAAAAGAAGGAGATATTATTATTGTATGTGGAGATTTTGGAATAGGTTTTTTCCAACAGAAATATTCTTCAGAAGAATCATTTTATGATTTCATTAGTGTTCAGCCCTATACTGTTTTATTTGTTGATGGCAATCATGAGAACTTTAATAAGCTTAATAGTTATCCCATGGAAGTATGGAATGGGGGATATGTTCATAAACTACGTCATAATCTCATTCATTTGATGCGTGGAGAAATCTATATAATAGAAGGAAAAACATTCTTCACTTTTGGTGGTGGTTATTCTATTGATCAGCCATTTCGTAAAGAAAATATGTCATGGTGGCCTGCTGAAATGCCCAATACAAAAGAATATGAGAATGGATTACAACATTTAAGTAATAGAGATCATGTGGATTATATTATTACACATACAGCACCGGATGAAACGGTTTATTTTCTATCAACCATTAAACAATTTCATATAAAAGGCGATGTTTATCAAGAAATGCCTTTGACTACTTATTTGAATGATATTCAGAAAAATACAAACTACACACATTGGTATTTTGGTCATTTTCATGTAGATAAGGAATTGTGGAGAAACCAGACAGCTGTCTTTAATACACTCTATGAGTTAGAATCACATCAAATCATAAGACAATGGAACACATACGAAGGATAACACCTAGACTATAAAACTAGATGTATTGACATCAAATAATAGATATGATATTCTTGATGTACAAGAGGTGATTAAAATGAAACGTACAAAGTTAGATGACCGTGAATTACCTGATTATACTCGCGGTGAAGAAATATTTAATATGGTAACGCATATTGTAGGGGCTGCTTTTGGTGTTGCAGCACTTGTTTTATGTATTATATTCTCATGTTTACATCATAATGGTTATGGTTTAGCTTCTGGTATTGTATATGGTGTTTCTATGATTGTTCTTTATACAATGAGTTCAATTTATCATGGCTTATCTCCTAAACTTAAGGCGAAGAAGGTATTCCAGATTATGGACCACTGTAGTATTTTTGTCTTAATTGCTGGTACATATACACCAGTACTATTATGTTCTGTTAGACTGGCTGATCCATTCTGGGCATGGGTTTTATTTGGTATAGTATGGACTGTCACAATTCTAGGTATTGCATTAAATGCTTATGACATTAATAAATTCGCAAAATTTTCTATGGCCTGTTATCTTATTCTAGGCTGGTGTATCGTCTTTAAGTTTAATTTATTACCTGGAACTGTAGGCATGAATGGTATCTATCTATTAGTCGCTGGTGGTGTCGCTTATACAATTGGTACAATCTTCTATGGATTACAGGAAAAAATACATTATATGCATTGTATCTGGCACTTATGGATCTTACTAGGTAGTGTCCTTCACTTTTTATGCATTATCTTATACTGTATGTAACAGGCATAAAGCCTGTTTTTCTTTTATATCTTTTAAAGTCATGCTATAATCGTTGAGGAAAGGATGATTAAATGAAAAAAATGAATTTTAAATACGGTTTTTTATACTTGATCACATTTATTATTGTATTAGGTGGCGATCTAGTAACTAAACTTGTAGTCAATGAATCAATGCAGTTAGGGCAGAGTTATCAAGTCATTAAAAACTTTTTCTATTTCACTTATATTCATAATACGGGTGCAGCATGGGGAATGCTTTCAGGTCGTTTCTTTCTTTTCTATGCAATTTCTATTATTGCTGGTATTATGCTTATTTATTATTTTATCAAGAGTGATAAATCCCAGGTCTTATTAAGATTTGGAATTGTGCTTATATTTAGTGGTATGCTAGGAAATCTATATGATCGTGTTGTTTTTCATTATGTAAGAGACTTTTTAGATTTCTTTGTATTTGGTTATGATTTCCCTATTTTCAATATTGCCGATATGGGTGTTGTAATAGGTGTTTTATTAATCATCTTAGATTTAGGAATTGGAGAATATAAACAATGGAAATACAATCAATTACACCAGAATTAGAAGAAAAAGGCTTGCGTTTAGATAAAGTCATCTTGAATCATATGCCTGATTGTTCTCGTACTGAGATTCAGAAATGGATTAAAGCAGGACAGGTTATTGTTAATGATAATGTTGAAAAAGCTAACTATAAGGTAGAAGAAGAGGATGTCATCCAGGTCACTTTACCTGATCCTCAGAGCACAGAAATCAGACCTGAAGATATTCCTTTAGATATTATTTATGAAGATGAAGATGTGATTGTCGTCAATAAGCCAACAGGTATGATTGTTCATCCATCTGCAGGTATCTATTCAGGAACACTTGTCAATGCGTTACTTTATCATTGTCATGATTTATCAGCAATAAATGGTATTACACGTCCTGGTATTGTTCATCGTATTGATAAGGAAACAAGCGGTTTATTAATGATTGCAAAAAATGATAATGCCCATCGTTCATTATCTAAACAGCTAGAAGAACATTCAGTTGTCCGTCGTTATGTGGCACTTGTACATGGTGTTATTAATCATAATGTAGGTCGTATTGAGGCACCTATTGGACGTGATAGCAAAGATCGTAAGAAGATGGCTGTCACAAGCAAGAATGCAAAAGATGCGATTACAAACTTTAAAGTATTAGAACGTTATGATGATATGACACTTATTGAATGTCGTCTAGAAACAGGTAGAACACATCAGATCCGTGTTCATATGCAATATATTGGTCATCCAGTTTATGGTGATCCTCAATATGGCTTTAGAAATGATGATAACACACATGGGCAGTATTTACATGCTAAGGTATTAGGTTTTGTACATCCTAGAACCAATGAACATATGTATTTTGAAGCACCTCTACCAGATTTCTTTGAAGAAAAGATCAAGGAATTAGGGGGAGAATATGATGGATAAGCAGATTATTACATGGGATCAATATTTCATGGGCGTTGCGAAACTTTCTGCTTATCGTTCAAAAGATCCTAATACGCAGGTAGGTGCCTGCATCGTTAACAATGACAACCGTATTGTAGGTGTAGGATACAATGGTCTTCCTCGTGGATGTGAAGACGATAAATTTCCTTGGTCAGTAAGAGAAGGGGCTTTATATGATACAAAGTATCCTTATGTAGTTCATGCGGAACTCAATGCGATTCTTAATTCTACTCAGAAATTGCAGAATTGTCGCATTTATGTTTCTTTATTCCCATGTCATGAATGTACAAAAGCAATCATTCAAAGTGGAATCAAAGAAATTGTCTATGAAGATGAAAAATATAAAGGATCAGAAAGCGATAGAGCGGCTAAACGTATGTTAGATATTGCCGGCGTCTCTTATCGTAAAATTCCAGCATTTGAAATAGAAATAAAAAAAGAATCACTAAGTGACTCTCTAGATGAAGAAGAAGGCCTATAGGCCTTCTTTTAATTTCTTTAATGCTCCCTTAACTCTCTTCGTATTAGTGAAATTCAACTTACATACTTTTGTAAGAATCTTTTCCCCATACTTGTTTGCAAGTTTAACAGCCACGATTTCGGCATTAGTGCCAGCCCCCCTAGCAAGGTTCATCTTTAAGCTCTTTGTCATACTAGCAAAATATTGTAGATATGCGTAACGAGAAATGATTTCTGCAGCTAATACTGCTAAGTATTGCTCATCAGCATTGGTTTCAAAAATCATATCTTTTACAACAATAACTTCGCTCTTTAGATAGTTATAATAAGTCTTAGGTGAAACGAACTGATCAATAACTTTGAATTCAACACTCTTCTTCACTTTCTGAAGAACGTTCACAACAGCCTGGTTAAATAAACGGGCACGAATGTTCGCCTGGTTGATTCCATTATCAATCATCTTATTATAATGTGAGTTATCTAATACTAGTAGTGATGAAATGAGATGTCCTTTTAATAGTTTAGCGCAATTGATAATTTCCTGATTTGATAAATCATCGACATTATCAATTTTTAGGTTTTTAATAATCTCAAGTGCTTCATCATCGGCATAGCATGCAACAACACAAAGCGGCCCAAGAAAATCAGCAGATCCTGTTTCTGCAGCCCCGATATGAGGATGCATACATAAATGATCTGAGTTTTTTTCCTGCTCAATCTTCTTTGCTAAACTTCTAGACCAATGCTTTGCTTCATGCACCGCATTCTGTCCTAAAAAGCTTGCTTCATAATCCGATGTCACTTCGATGTCACAGCCAATAGCATGAGCTTTTAAAAGAAGGTTCTCGCTTTCGAATGGAACCATCTGACTGTCATAAAACTTCTTCATCTTGTTTAAAATGTTTTCATTAATCAAAAATTTAATTGGCTCCACCATATTCACCTCACATGAATTATTTTATCATAAATTTCATTTTTTTGACAGTATAAATTTCATTTGTTATAATTAAGAACCGACAGTGTTAAGGAGGCAAGTGCTATGAGTTTTCTCGATTTGATTCTTATCGCTTATTTGTTGTATATGTTTTTTAGTGGATATTCCAAAGGTTTTTTCTCAACACTTTATGATCTGCTAAGCTTCATCATTATGATGCTTTTTATCTATTTTAATGTTGAGACAATTTCTTCAATAATCCAGATTTATAAACCAGTAGATGATCCATTATCTCAGTTAGGGGGCTCTGTAGTGAATATGTTGATTGTTTTTATCATCATGTTCATTATTCTAGAAATCATAAGAAGACTGATAGGACTTCTTATTAAACCATTAATCACAAAATTAACAGATCACTTTGCCTTGACATCACTTGTAAATCACGTATTAGGGGCACTGCTTCACGGCTTAAAAGGTGCCTTTATAGCCTTCCTGGCAATGATTATGTTTATTGTGCCATTTTTTGGTCCTGATATTCTTGCTGATTCTAAAATAGGACATTTAATCATTGAAGATGTGCCAATTCTTTCAGAAACAGTATTAAGTGAAGCAAGTGCTTATGGAAGTTTATTAAAAGGACAACATAACCTTCAATTAGAAGATAAAGATATATTAAGAAAAATGATTATTGCTAACAATCATGCCTATGATCATGGTCTACTTGGCGAACATGATGCAATACAGTTTGTTTATACTCAACTAGGCCCTGCCCTAATAAAGCAGCAGGTGACTTTACCTAAAGAAGAAAAAATACAGTTTATCTTATTGTTAAATAAGACGCCTTATACAGAAACAGAAAAGAATATAATTTTAAATAATATAGGAAGTGAATAAAATGTTAGATAGTTATAAAGTCTTAGAATTTCCAAGAATTTTAAATCATATCGCAGGTACATGTCGTACAGAAATTGCGAAAAAGAAGATCTTACATCTAGAGATGTATGATAATTTAGCTGATTTGAACGAAGAACAGAATCGTTTGGAAGAAGCTATGACAATTCATCGTATTATGGGTACTTTGCCTCTTGCACCACTCAATGATATCAGTGCTTATCTTGCAAAGGCTAAGATGGATGGTATTCTCGCTCCTGAAGAATTAATGGCGATTGACCATATGTTAGAAAACATCTTTCAGGTCACATCTTATTTTAATGCTTATGAAGGAGACATTATTCTATTAAGAGATCTAGTAGAAGGTTTAGAAGGAGATAATGGTCTTCATATTGAAATCAATAGATGCATTATGCCTGATGGATCTATCAGTGATCACGCAAGTGAAACACTTTATCGTGTTAGAAAAAGCATGCATGCATTAGAAGGACGTATTCGCCATTCAATGGAAGGCTATTTAAAGAGTGAAAAGAATTCTTTAAGTATGGATACTCTTTCAAGTAAAAATGACCGTTTAGTACTTGCAGTCAAGGCGCCTCATAAAAATGAGATTAAAGGCTTAGTTCATGCAACAAGTGCTTCTGGTCAAACATTCTTTATAGAGCCTGAAAGTGTCGTTGTTATGAATAATGAACTCAACGAGTTGAAAAGTCAGGAACAGACAGAAATCAATAAAATACTTCAAAGTCTAACTAGACGTGTCAAATACAACTATACAAGATTCTATTTCGATCAGGAACTCATGTCTGAACTTGATTTTGTCTTTGCGAAAGCACGTTTTGGCTGTGATTATGATTGTGTAAAGCCTGATATCAATGAAACGGGTGTTCTCTCTTTAAAGCAGGCAAGACATCCCTTAATTGATCAGGAAAAGATAGTTCCTAACGATATTATTATTGACGGCAAAATGCTTATGATTACTGGTTCTAATACCGGTGGTAAAACAGTGGCTTTAAAAACAGCCGGTTTATTATCATTAATGGCTATTAGTGGATTAGCTGTTCCAGCTAATGACGCTTCTATTCCATTCTTTGATGCTGTTTATACAGATATTGGTGATGAACAGTCCATTGAACAATCACTTTCAACATATTCATCACATATGAAGAAGCTTATCTATATCCTAGAACATGCCACATGTCGTTCTCTTATCCTGATTGATGAAATTGGTTCTGGTACAGATCCACAAGAAGGGGCTTGTCTAGGAGAAGCTATCTTAGATACCTTATTAAATCGTGACTGTCGTATTATCGCATCAACTCATTATGGCGAACTAAAAAGCTATGGTCAGACTAGAGATGATATTACGCTCGCATCAGTCGGATTTGATGTAGAAACTATGCGTCCTACATATCGCTTGAAGCTTCATTCAATTGGTTCTTCTTATGCCTTTGAAATTGCTGCATCTTTAGGATTAGATCATGAGATTATTGATCATGCTTTACATAATAAAGAAGAACGTATGAGTGAAGCAGAAAAGTTAACTGAAAAGCTGACTAAGCAGAGTGCAGAATTAGATGAGAAAGAAGAAAGGATCAATCAGTTACTTGCAGATAATGAAAAGCTTCATAATCGTTATGAACATCAGCTTTCTATTGCCACAAAGCAGAAAGATCGTATTGTAGAAGAAGCACAGCAGGAAGCCAATAAGATGCTTGAAGAAGCTAAGAAAACAATTGATGAATTGACTAAAGATATCATGGATCAAGGTTCTTTAAAACCTCATCAAGTGACTGCAGCCAAACACGCATTAGACCAGCAGAAATATGAAAAGAAAGAAATTATAAAGGTCCAGGACCATGTCTTTAAGAAGGGGGATCATGTCAAACTTGATAAGATGAATAGAGAAGGGGATGTACTTGAAGTTAAGAAACATGAACTGTTGATTGATTTAGGTGGTCTCCAGGCACGTGTAAAAGATACAGAAGTTACTTTTATGCATGGCGCCTCTAAGCCTCAGAAAGTAAAAAAAGCAGGTACTAGACAGCATATGAAGAAAACAGGACATTATGAAGTAAATGTCATTGGTATGCGTTATGAAGAAGCGATGAATATTGTTGAAAAGTTCTTAGATGATGCTTTATTACTTGGTTATCCTTCAGTACGTATTGTGCATGGTATGGGTAAAGGGATTTTACGTAATGGTATAAGAAAGAAGTTAGATCATCTATCTTATGTCAAAGAATACCGTGATGGCGGCCCCAATGAGGGTGGTTTAGGTGTAACGGTGGTTAGCTTTGAATAAGAATCTAGATTATATTAAAAAGAAGCTCTCATTACTTCCTATGTCTCCTGGCTGTTATTTAATGAAGAATACAGAAGGAAAAGTCATTTATGTAGGAAAGGCGCGAAAACTGAAAAATCGCGTCTCTTCTTATTTTACAGGTGCACATAACTATAAAACAACAAAGCTTGTAGATCATATATGGGACTTTGATTATATTGTAACAGGCAGTGAAAAGGAAGCATTATTACTAGAAATCAACCTAATTAAGGACTATACACCTGAATACAACATCATGTTTATGGATAATACCTATTATCCTTATATTGAATTAACTGATGAAACCCATCCAAGACTTAAAATAGTAAGAAAAACAAGAAACAAAAAGAATAAGTACTTTGGTCCTTATCCTGATGCTACTGCAGCAAGAAATACCTTTAAATTATTAAATAAGCTTTACCCTTTAAGAAAATGTAATCATGTCCCAGATAAGCCATGCCTCTATTATTCATTACATCAATGCTTAGGGCCATGTATCAACGATATTGATAAGAGCCAGTATGATGAAATCAAAAAAGAACTGATCTCATTTATTCATGGTAATACCAAATCAAAGATTGATGAACTCACTGAAAAGATGATGACAGCCAGTGAAAATCTACAATTCGAGCTTGCAAAAGAATATCGTGATCTCATTCGTTCTATAGAATATGTAACTGCCAAACAGAATGTTCAATTTGGTGACTATAAAGATAGAGATATTTTAGGCTATTATATTGATAAAGGTTATATCAGTATTCAGCTCTTCTTTATGCGTGAAGGTAAGCTTCTCTATCATGATTTCAATCTTGAGCCTGTAGGAGAAGATTTTGAAGAAGATCTGATTCGTTTCTTAGTTACTTACTATCAAACACATCCTGAACCCTATGAACTACTTATTCCTCAGGACGTTGATTTAGAACTTTTATCTGAAATATTATCCTGTCATGTACTTCAGCCTCAAAGAGGTGATAAGAAATCCTTAGTAGAAATGGCTAATAAGAATGCGAAGGAAGCACTAGAAAAGAAGTTCTTATTAAAAGAGAAAACGGATGAAAAGACAATCCTGCCTATTATTGAATTAGGTAAAAAACTTGGTATTGAGACACCTCATACTATTGAATTATATGATAACTCTAACATCCAGGGGGCTTATGCTGTTGCAGGTATGGTTGTTTATAAGGATGGCGTACCTTCTAAAAAAGATTATCGTAAATATAAGATCAAGACAGTAGAAGGCCCTGATGATTATGCTAGTATGAAGGAGGTCATCTATAGACGTTATTATCGTCTTTTAATGGAACAAAAGGAAATGGCAGATCTTATTATTGTCGATGGTGGACTTGGACAAATTAAAGTAGCCAAAGAAGTTATCGACGGCTTGAATCTTCCTGTACATATCTGTGGGTTATCTAAGGATGATAAGCATTCTACTGCTATGCTTCTAGATGAAAATGGCAATCAGGTGCCTATTGATACAAAGAGTCCGTTATTCTTCCTTCTTACACGTATGCAGGATGAAGTGCATCGTTATGCTATTTCATTCCATCGTCAGGTCCGTTCTAAATCATTATTTAGTTCTATTCTTGATGAAGTAGATGGAATCGGCGAAGCACGTAAGAAGAAACTTCTTAATCATTTTAAAAGTGTCAAAAAGATGAAAGAAGCGTCTTTAGAAGAATTAGAAGCAGTGATTCCTAAAAATACAGCTTTGAAACTCTATGAAGTACTGCACAAAGAATAAACTATACACTCATCATGATATACTATATAATTGACACTAGAGAGCAGGTGATTTAATGGAAAATAAGCGCAAGTATCTGTTTGTTACAGTCATTGCATTATTTATCGTTTCATTCTATACAATTAATCTCCGTTTTGATCCATTCTATCGTGTCAATGGAATCAACAATGACAACAGAATGATTATCGAGAAATATCTAAGTAAAGAGGAACAGAAATATCTTGTAGAAAACAGAATCCCACTTTACCATTTTATGAAATTTATCAAGTATGATGATTTTTATCTTCCATATTATCAATATTATGAACTACTAGAAAAGACTGGTCGCTATGACAACATTAAGATTATTCTTTCTACTGGTAATGAATTAGCTGGAAAACTTCTTGATAGTTTTAAGAACAATGCCTATGATCAGGCTAAAAAGTTAGTAGAACATGATTTGGAATCAGGATATTTATATAATCAGAATTTTGATTTTGATAAATTAGAAATATATTATGAAATGAGACCACTATATGATGATTATAGTTATGTGGATGATACAGAATATTATATTGAATTATTAAAAAATCGTGGATTATCAGATAAATTAATTCGTTCTTTCTTTACGGATGCTTGTAATAACTACTCACGTTATGGGTTAACGACACTCATGACTCAGGCCAATAATCATGAGATATTCTTAATTGCGGATCCTTCATCTTTACTGACAACAATTAATGATACAAGTTATATAGGGGCTTATGTGCCACATAATCTTGTTCTGATGTCAGATATTCATCGCTTGAAATACGCTATGTATTTAGAGAATGATGCTTATGAAGCCTTAAAGAAGATGGTAGAAGCAATGCCGGATGATATTGCTGAAGATTTTTATGTCAAAGAAGCCTATGAAAGCTTCAATGATTTTCAATATTCAAATCCAGCTCTTGCCGGCAAAGATGAAAGACAGCTGGGTAGAACAGTGTCCATTGCTTCTAAATCCATTGCCTATCAGACATTTGAAACATCTGCCCTGTCGCAATGGCTTGAAGCACATTCTTACGAATATGGCTTCATATTGCGTTATCCGAAGCGTATGGCTTCTTCTACAAATCGTGTCTATGATTCTCATTATTATCGCTATGTAGGTAAGAAGACAGCCAATAAGATTTATAAAGAAAATAGCTGTATTGAAGAATATATTCAAAAGGAGGCAGTAAAATGAAGAAAATTGTAATCATGTCAGATAACCATGGTGATATGAATATGTTAACAGATATTAAAGTCCTAGAAGATGATGCAGATTACTATATCCATTGTGGTGATAGTGAGTCCTATTCACTTCAGGATTTAGATGGCTTTGTAGCTGTTAAAGGCAATAATGACTGGAGTCTTGATCTTCCTCAGACAGCAAGACTAGATATTGAAGGAAGGCATCTTCTCATCACTCATGGTCAGTTCTTTGGTTATTTTGACCGCGAAAAGAAAATGATTCAGTTCTTAAAAAAGTATAATGGAGATGTTTTGATCTCAGGTCATACACATATGCCTCTTGCGAAAGAAGAAAACGGCTTATGGCTTATTAATCCAGGCTCAACATCCTGGCCACGTGGTGGATCAAAACGTTCTTATGCAGTTGTAACAATTGATGATAAAAATGTAGATGTAGTGATTAAAACTCTAGAATAGTGATACATTTAAATAAATAGGAATTGACATTTTATATCTTCCTATTATAATGAGCATGTAAAGTCAAATATAAAGATAGAGGAAGCGATGCATCAGAGTAATATGAGGAGTCGGCAGACTAAGAATCATATGAAAGGTAATCATCGCCGAAAGAAGATAAGCGGCAGCTTGTTGTCTTGGTGATTCAGGAAATACCTGTCTCACTCCTTCATGATGAAGAGGCGTTATCTTATCGTTAAAAGCTATACGATAACGTATGGCTTTTTTTCTATTTTTATATAGAAAGGGGAAATAAGTGTGAAAATAAAATTTGTTATTAATCGAAAAAAATAAAGACATAGTAGATATTGCTTATGAAAAAAGTAAATCAAATAGTAATATCCTAAAAATATTTAGGTTAATGATAAATTAAAATTTTTATTGTATGTTTGTGTCCGACCGACGAAGGCGGACGGAAATGGAGGAAATTATGAAAAAGACTTTAATTACGCTTGCAGCAGCAGCACTTGTATTATCAGGATGTGGATCATCTCCAAAATCAGATGACAATACTTTTACAGTAGGTATGGAAGCAGCTTACCAGCCATTTAACTGGCAGACTTCTAAGAAGACAGATACTGCTGTTAAATTAGATGGTGGTGCAGGTTATGCAGATGGTTATGATGTTGTCATTGCCAGCAAAATCGCAAAGAAATTAGGTAAAAAACTTGTTGTAAAGAAGATTGCATGGGATGGTTTACAGCCAGCTGTAGAATCTGGTGAAATTGATGCAATCATCGCAGGTATGACTGCTGATAAGAAACGTGAAAAAGGATTAGATTTCACTACACCTTATTATCAAAGTGAAATGGTTATGATTGTAAGAAAGAACAGCACTATGACTTCATTCAATGATATCCAGCAGTTCTCAGGTTATAAGGTAACAGGTCAGAAGAATACAAACTATGATACAATCATTGACCAGATCAAAGGTGTAAAACATCAGACACCTAAATCAACTTACCCAGAATTAGTTGTAGCTTTACAGCAGGGTGATACAGATGGTATTACTGCAGAATTACCAGTTGCGAATGGTATCGTACAGGCCAACCCAGATCTTGCAATTGTTAAGTTTGCAGATGGTCATAACTTCAATGTAGATACTGCAGTATCAATTGGATTAAAGAATAATACTCGTAAAACAGCTGAATTTAAAAATATTCAGAAGGCTTTAGACTCTATTTCACAGGAAGAAAGATTAAAAATCATGGAAGATGCTGTTAAAAGAGCACCTACTGATAAATAGGAGATAAAATGAAAATAGATTTTCAATATGCATGGAGCCAGTTAATTAATAACTGGCCTCTGTTCTGGTATGGTATTAAGATGACAATCGCTTTTGCGGTTGTTGGTACATTAGCTGGTCTTGTTTTAGGTCTTATTATTGGCGCTATTCGTTGTGTGCCACTAGATCCTCTAGATAAGCCAGTTTTAAGATTTTTTAAACAGTTAGGACGTTTTATTACAGGCTTTTATGTATGGGTATTTCGTGGAACACCTATGATGGTACAGGCCGTATTCCTTTATTATTTATTTAAGCCAGTATTAAATTGGAATAACTTCACTGCAGGTATGGTTATTATTTCAATCAATACAGCAGCTTATATGGCTGAAATCATTCGTAGTGGAATCCAGTCTATTGATGCTGGACAGATGGAAGCAGCTAAGTCTTTAGGTATGACAAATACTCAGACAATGATCAATATCATCTTCCCACAGGCTATCAAGAATACATTCCCATCACTTGGTAATCAGTTTATCGTTAATATTAAAGACAGCTGTATGTTAAATGCAATTTCAGTTGTTGAATTATTCTTCCAGGCACAATCAGTGGCTGGTACTAATATGAGATATATTGAAGTATATCTTGTTGTTGCTATTCTTTATTTAATTCTTACAACTGTTGCAACATTCGCGCTTAACTACATTGAAAAGAAAATCAATAAGACAAACACAGTAACTATCAAGGATAACTGCGCATAAGGAGGAAAAAAATGGATACAGTCATTGAAATTAAACATTTAGAAAAACATTTTGGAAACCTCCGTGTTCTTAATGATATTGATTTTACTATTGAACGTGGTAAGGTTGTGACTATTATTGGTTCAAGTGGTTCTGGTAAGAGTACATTATTAAGATGCATTAACTTATTAGAAGTTCCTGATGCAGGAGAAATCTTATTTAATGGTCAGAATATTTTAAATGGAGATATGGATGCTTCTACTTATCGTAGTAAGGTAGGTATGGTATTCCAGAACTTCAATTTATTTAGTAATAAGACAGTATTGGAAAACTGTATGATTGGACAGATCAAAGTATTAAAGAAATCTAAAGAAGAAGCACGTGAGGAAGCTATGAAACAGCTTAAGGCTGTTGGTATGGATAAATTTGCGGATGCATCAAGCACAAAGCTTTCTGGTGGTCAGAAACAGCGTGTAGCCATTGCAAGAGCATTATGCATGAAACCTGAAGTTCTTCTATTTGATGAACCTACAAGTGCTTTAGACCCTGAAATGGTAGGGGATGTATTAGATGTAATGAAGGAACTTGCAAAAGAAGGTTTAACAATGGCTGTTGTTACTCACGAAATGCAGTTTGCAAGAGAAGTCAGCGATGTAGTATGTTTCATGGATCAGGGTGTTATTGCAGAAATGGGTACACCTGAAGAAGTATTTGAACATCCTAAGACAGAACGTGCTCAGCAGTTCTTATCACGTTATTCTAATAGATAAAATATTTACTTGAGAGACGGTTAAAACGAACCTTTAATTTTTAAGGGGGGTCAATAAAAAACTCGCTTTAAATATTTGGGGGTTTCCACTTGTAAAG
>NZ_JBHSEB010000038.1:0-46302 GCF_042651925.1 Catenibacterium sp. GCM10023432
AGGCTATTGGACAGGAAATCTCTATAAGAAGATGGTTAAAGTTATTCAAGACTAATCTATGTAGACACTTCTTATTCCAAAGATTTGATTCACGACCATAGACAAAGAAACTTGCGGCGAAACCATTGACCTGAGGTAACCAATCCACGAATAACAGAGTGGCCAACCGCCGATAAATCTGTATAGAAGTTTCTTGTCCTATGTCCTTGATTTAAAAAACAAAATAAAACGAAAAAAAGAAAATCAAAGAAATGTGTTATTTCCACTTGACAATCGTCATTTCATAACAGATTATATATCATTTTTCTTAGTATTTATCAAGTGAAATGTGGCTTTTATCCCACACGCAAGCGTGTGGTTTTTTTCGCCACAAATTTATAACAGGGAGTGCAGATTTAATAGAATATATAATTGTTTTCTTATTCATGTATTACCTACCTCATTAGTTGGTTTGTATTATAATAACTATATATCATTCTTGATGTCAATGATATAACAGTAACAGGAGGTGTTCTTATGAGATTAGACACAGTACATCATATTGCGATCATTACAAAAGATTATGATCAAACAATTGACTTTTATGTCAATAAATTAGGCTTTAATATTATTAGAGAAAACAAGAGAGAGGATAAACAGGATATCAAGTTAGATCTTCAACTTGGAGATATGGAATTAGAAATATTTATTAAACCTGATGCCCCACTACATCCTTTCCCTGAAACTGCAGGACTAAGACATCTGGCTTTTAAGGTAGAAGATGTAGAAGAAACAGTCAAAGAATTAAATGCATTGGGTATTGAAACAGAACCAATCCGTTATGATACATTTACAGGCAAGAAAATGACATTTTTTAAAGATCCTGATCAATTGCCTTTAGAAATCCATGAATAAGAGAGAAGAATTATTACAAGATTACATTCGTTTATCAAGAATCCCATTTCATAATAATGTAGCTTTTGCCCATACGAAATATGAAGTAGATTGGAAAAAGACAGCTTTCACAATGTGGTTAGGTCATGTACATGGTAAACCAGTGCATTTTTATATGATGAGTTTTGATTACGATGGTATTACTTTTATGTGTTATGAGAATTTAAAGTTTATAGAAGAAGTTTATTTCTTTGATTATCAATCTGTGACAGACTTTAAAACAAAGAAGAAAGGTGCAGAGCTAAAGATGAGTTTTATGTATAATGGAAATAAAATAGAATTCATGCTTCAGTGATATGCGGTAGGTAGTCCCTGGATCAAAGAATATATGCACTATTTAGAAGAAAATCACTTTTTTTATGATTGATAATATGTTATTATGTTGGCAAATAGAGGTGCATGCGTTAAGAATTCGTTATTAATGGATACAGCCAGATAATGAAGGGGGAGCAAATGCCGAAGAGACAGGGAACTGTATATGAACTGTTATCTGGGGGATAAGAGAAAATCTTATTCACTGTCACAAAATATTTGTGGTGCGCTATTGAATATAATGAAGACTACTAATTATATTGCAATGGCACCATTGCAATATTTTTTTATAGAAAAATGGAGATGATTAAGATGAACAGTGTGATTACAAGATTGGAGATTGAAGAAGACATTATTCAAGTGAAGTTAATGAATGTTGAAAAGAATCCTCTCTTTGTGGCTGATGTGTTTGAAACAATTAGTCGTGAAGGTGTGAACATCGATATGATCTCATCAGTCATGCTAGAAGATGAAATGCGTATTGATTTCACATGTGATGCAAAAGCACAAAGCGCTTTAAACAAGGCTATTGAAGAAGTTAAGAAAAATCACCCACGTATTGGTGTATTTGCATCTAAGAATGTAGGTAAGCTTGTTGTAGAAGGTCATATGGAAAATGAAGTCGGTTTTGCAAGTAAGTTATTCAAAGTTCTAGGTGATAACCAGATCCCATTTGCTCAAGTGACAACAAGTGAAGTATCTATTTCATATGTTATAGAAAAGAAATATTTAAAGAAAGCATTAGAAAAGATTCAGGAGGAATTAGCATAAAATGGAACCAATTTTTGAAGGTACAGGTGTTGCATTGGTATTACCAATGTTTGAAGATGGAAGTATTGATTACGAAGGTTATAAAAGACAGGTACAGAGAATGATTGATGGTGGTGTAAAAGCATTACTTGTCAACGGAACTACTGGTGAGCCTGCAACTATTGATATTGAAGATGAATTTAAACTCACTAAGATTACAGTAGAAATGGCTAAGGGTACAGGTGTAAAGGTTATTGTAGGTGCAGGTTCTAACTATACTGCACAGGCTATTAGAAAGGCTAAGTTCAATGCTGAAGCAGGTGCTGATGCAAACTTAGTTGTAACACCTTACTACAATAAGACTTCTCAGAGAGGTTTAATTGAACATTATAAGGCTGTTGCTGCTGCAAGTGATTTACCACTTATTATGTATAATGTACCAGGTAGAACTGGTATGAAGATCAGTGTAGATACAGTAGTAGAACTTGCAAAGGTTCCTAATATTGTTGCTATGAAAGATGCAACAGATGATATTGCATATGCAATGGAAGTATTAACACGTACTAAGGATATGGACTTTGATTTATATTCTGGATGTGATGATAATATTCTTCCATTTATCGCAGCAGGAGGAAAAGGTGTTATTTCAGTATTATCTAACCTTTATCCAAGAGAAACAGAAATGTTTGCACAGGCTGCATTAAAGGGTGATTTAGAACTTGCTAGAAAGATGGCTTATGATTTAAATGATGTTTCTAAATATTTATTCATTGATGTTAATCCAATCATGCCTAAGGCTGCTTTAAAGCATATGGGTGTTATTGAAAGTGATATGCTTCGTCAGCCTCTTATTCCAACTACAGAAGAAAATAAGAAGTTATTATTTGATGCAATGAAAGAATTTGAAAGCAAGGGTTATTAAGATGAAAGTATTAGTATATGGTTATGGTTTAATGGGGAAGAAAGTAGCCCATGCAGTGATGAATGATGCAGATTTAGAATTGGCTGGTGTTGTATCTCCTGTGTTTGATGTACAGCCAGAAGTACCTGCATATAAGTCATTAGATGAAGTACAGGATGATATTGATGCCATTATTGATTTCTCACATCCTGCCAATCTAGATAGCATTCTATCTTATGCATTAAAGAATAAGTGTAAAGTTGTATTCGCTACTACTGGCTTTAGTGCAGAAGACTTAAAGAAGATTGAAGAAGCATCTCATGAGATTGCCCTCTTCCAGTCTTATAACACTTCTTATGGTGTGGCTATGATGAATAAGATGGTGAGTGAATTTGCGAAAGAATTCTTTGAACATCATTTTGATATTGAAATCATGGAAAAACATCATAATCAAAAGATTGATTCACCATCAGGTACTGCAGTGATGTTATATGATGGTATTAATAATGCTTTAGATGATTCATTAGAACCTACTTATGATCGTCATTCTATTCATCGTAAGAGAGAAAGAAATGAAGTAGGTATTTCATCTATAAGAGGTGGGACAATCTTTGGTGAACATACAGTAATGTTTGCAGGACAGGATGAAATCGTAGAAGTAAAGCATACAGCTCTTTCTAAAGAAGTATTTGCGAATGGTGCTGTTGCTGCATTAAAGGCATTAATGAATAAAGACAAAGGTTTATTTGATTTAAAAACATTATATTAAGGGGAATGGTATGGTATTACAGACACAGTTTGCTGATATAAAAGGCAATGATTTATATATAGATGGTATTAAAGCATCTGATCTCGCAAAGCAGTATGGCACACCACTTTATGTTATGAGTGAAGGTCATATTAGACATCAGATGAATGAATTAAAGACAAAGTTCATGGATAAGTATGAAAAGGCACTTCCATTATTTGCATCTAAGTCTTTTAGCTGTCTTGCAATCTATAAGCTTGCAAGCGAATATGGTATTGGAATTGACTGCGTATCTGCAGGAGAAATCAGTATCGCATTACGTGCTGGATTTGATCCAGATAAGATATACTTCCATGGAAACAATAAGCTTCCTTCAGAAATTGAATATGCATTAAGTCATGATGTGACTCATTTCGTAGTAGATAATTTCTATGAAATTGAAAACTGTGAACAGATTGCAGGTAAGCTAGGTAAGAAAGTCAAAGCAACTTTAAGAATTGTCCCTGGTATTAAAGCCGGTGGTCATAACTATATCATGACTGGTCATAAGGATACTAAGTTTGGCTTTAGTTCTCATTATGGTATCTATTTAAAAGCTATTCAGCGAATCTTAGAGTCTGATAATATCGAATATGAAGGAATTCATTGTCATATCGGTTCTCAGGTATTTGATTTATTCGCTTATGTGAATGCAATGCTTCAGTTCATGAAGTTCGTAAATGAAATCTATAATACATTTGGTGTTGTAACAAGTAAGATTAATGCCGGTGGTGGTTATGGTATTGCTTATACTAAACGGGATGAACCACTTGATTTTGAATCTATTACATCAGAAATCATGAAAGTTATTTATAATGAATATGATAGTCATGGTTGGGAACGTCCAGCTGTTATGATTGAACCAGGACGTTATGTTGTAGGTAATGCAGGTATTACTCTTTATACAGTAGGATGTATTAAAGAAATCCCTGATGTACGTACTTATGTCTCTATTGATGGTGGTATGTCTGATAATATCCGTACACCTTTATATGATGCGAAATATGATGGTATTGTCGCAAATAAAGCAGGAGAAACAAAAACTAAGACTGTAACAGTTGTAGGTAAGATCTGTGAAAGTGCTGATATGATTACTAAGGATTTACCAGTTACAGCTAATATTATGCCAGGAGATATTTTTGCAGTATTCTCTACAGGTGCATATAACTACTCTATGTCTTCTAATTACAACCAGTTACCTAAACCAGCTGTAGTATTCACTTATGAAGGTGAATCAAGAGTCGTTGTAAGAAGACAGACATTTGATGATCTAATTTTATTTGATGAAGAATAGTCATGAGGAGATAGCTGTTGCTATCCCCTTTTTTTATGCATAATTATATATAATATAATTACCGTTACTTTGAAGAAAGTACCATTTTAGGGTAAAAAAAGATTGAAGAAAGTCATATTTTTGGCGAATAAAAGATTGAAGAAAGTCATATTTTGGCAGATAATAAGATTGAAGAAAGTTATATATATTTAAAAAGCGAGGAGGTATTCTATGTTTTTTAAGAGAAAGGCGTATGATAAGCTACTTGAATGGAAGCATAATTATTCAGATCGATATGCAGTTCTATTAGAGGGAGCAAGACGTGTTGGTAAGTCAACTATTGCGGAAAATTTTGCGAAGAATGAGTACAAGTCATATATTTTGATAGACTTTTCAAAGACAACAAATAATATTCTTGAATGTTTTGATGATATAGGTAATCTAAATATATTTTTTCTAAGATTGCAGGCTGAAACAGGAATAACATTATATGAACATGAGTCTCTTATTATTTTTGATGAAGTACAGTTATTTCCTAAAGCAAGACAAGCAATTAAACATCTTGTTGCAGATGGTAGATATAGTTATCTAGAAACAGGATCTTTGATATCAATTAAGAAGAATGTAAAGGATATTCTTATTCCTTCTGAGGAGATGAAGATTCAGATTTACCCAATGGACTATGAAGAGTTCTGTACTGCCACAGGTAGTAATTATGGATTGTTGAAAGATATATATAATATGGGTAAAGCCATTGGTCAGGCTACAAATCGTAAGTTAATGAGAGATTTGAGAATATATATGGCTGTTGGGGGAATGCCACAAGCTGTAGAAGCCTATGTAAATGGTAAAAACTTTTCAGAAATAGATATGGTCAAAAGACAGATTATTAATCTGTATGAAGAAGATTTTAAGAAGATTGATGCTTCTGGTAGATTATCAGCTATGTATCATTCAATACCTGCTCAGCTCGCAAAAGATACAAAAAAATATCGCATAACAACTGCGATAGGTAAGAAGAATAATGTAAGAAGTGAAGAATTATTATATGAGTTGATTGATTCAAAGACAGTGCTACCATGTTTTAATACAACTGATCCAAAAGTAAGCTTGGCAGACACAAAAGATTTTGATAGTTATAAGCTCTATATTGCAGATACTGGTTTGTTTGTCACACTTATGTTTATTGATCGCCCAGCAACAGAAAATGAAATATATGCAAAACTATTGTCTGATAAGTTACCTATTAATCTTGGCTATTTGTATGAAAATCTAATGGCTCAGATGATTGCTGCATCAGGAAGAGAATTGTACTATCATACTTGGGATAAAAAAGGAAGTACACATTATTATGAGGTTGATTTTCTAGTATCAGATGGAAGTAAAATCAATGTATTTGAGGTAAAATCTTCAGGTATTGGAAAACATGAATCAATCAATGAATTCTGCAAGAAATATTCCAATATTGTGAATAAGTCATATTTGATTTCACAAAAAGATATAGGCAAAGAGAATAGTCTATTGTTTAGACCGTTTTATCTTGTACCTTTTGTATTATAGAACTAAAAAGTGATATCACATCATTGAAGAGAAGTTATTCATTATGACTTGAGACATTCATAAGGTAAGCTCGTGAATAACGATTAATAGTTATAACTATTAATGTGTTGTTCTTCTCTTCATTAAATAAACATACAGACTAGAGGTTACTTATATTTAACTTCTAGTCTTTTATTTTGTAGGTATACATTATAATAGCCTTAAGAAAGCATATTATGAGTGTCGTTATGTTGCTATTGATGAATAAGATAACCTGAGATAATTTTATTTTAAACTGACCATATTTTTATTTAATATTTTTTAAAATTTTTATCAGTATTATGGAGTACTATAATGTTGCATGCTATCATATTTATGAAGTTAAAGTTTACTTAATGAAAGGAGGAGATTCCATTGGTTACATTAACTAGTAATACAAACATAATGAATCTAATAATTAAAAATAAAAAAGAAAGGAAATCTTATAGGTTATTATTATGAAACATTCAATTAAATTATTGTCTTCACTGACTATGATTATAGGAGTGAGCCTCTCTACTATCACAAGTGTAAATGCGTACAATTATAATGAAAACGCATTCGAAAACACTGATGAATTAAAAATTATTTACAATCAGATAGCGAAGAAAGAAAAATCAATTAATGCATGTTCTCTTGATGGCCAAGCTGTTTATACATGGGGATACCCTACTACAAAAGGCAGAATACTAGTCACAGGAGACGCTTATAAAAATCTGATTCCAACTGGTCATGCAGCTATAGTCTATTCACAAAATAGAGTTGTTGAAGCTTTATCCAATGGAGTTGTAACTGGTAAAAATGATTGGAATAAAAGCAAAAATACATGCTGGGGACTTTATGTGACAGACGTAACAGAAAATCAAGCAAAAAAAGTCGCAGATTGGTGTTATTCACAAAGAGGCAAACCATATAATATTAAGTATTATGATGTAAATACAAGATCAAAATTTTACTGTTCTCAACTCATATGGGCTGGATTTAAAGATAAATACAATGTAGATTTAAACACTAGCCAATATGGCGCAGCAGTGCATCCTCTTGAACTTGTCTCAAGTGATAAGACAATGATTCTTTATAAGAAGTGATTACAATGAAAAAAACAATTTTAATAATTACCACAGTCTTACTATTCACAGGATGCTCATTCTCACAATCACAAAGCAATATCCATTATACATTTGGTGTGATTGAAACTTCTTCTGCAAGAAAATATACTGTTATTAAATATTATAGTGATGATGGTAAAAAAGTTGCTTCTACAAAATTGGATGAGGCTCAAGTAGGCACATCATTCAATACCACAAGCTATCATGATGGTTATGCTTATATTAATAATATCGGTCTTCAAGGAGATAAGAATCCTCAAAATATTATTCAGATAAAAGGAAATTCTACTGAAGTGAATAAGCTTCATTTACCTGGAACAGCCATTGATGCAGTCAGTGCAGATGATCACTATTATTATGGTGTATCTAATCTTAATGATTATGGTTATCTAACTCAGATGAATTTTAAAGAGAAAAAAGTAAATGAAATAAAAGAAAAATCTCGTTTCTCTTATATGGTTGTTCCAAGTCATTCTAAAGTATATAATTTTGTAGATATTGAAAATGATATTGCATGTGATATCTATGATCAAAATTTAAAACGACTTAAAAGTATTAGTCTTACCCAATATGGAGATAATATTTGTAAGTACTATACAGATAAAGATACATTATATTTTTCATTTAATAACCAAAATAAATATATTGGTCAATTAAACATGAATACAGATGAATTAAAAATCATTGATATGCCTTATAGCTATGCTGATAATATTTATGTAAATGATGGAAAAATCTATGTTTCTTTCTATAATCTTGTTTCAAATGAAGGCAATAAGATTTGTGTTTTTGATCAAGATACGCATCAATTAGAAAAAACATATACCTTGAAACATCATCTTGATATGATTGATTTTAATGGTTCTCATGCTTATATTCTATCTCGTAATGAGCATGATAAATACAGTGTTAATATCTACGATTATAAGAGTGACTTTAAACAAGTAAAAAGAATAAGTCTGCCAAAGAAAAAAACTTATAATTATCTTATTTATTATTCAACCCTTTTTATTAATCCTAGCCTCAAATAGGCCACATTTTGTGGTTTCAGACTGTTGACGAATGATAAAAACATATTGCTAGAAATGAATATTCATTTTGAATACCCATAATCTGCAAGGTAACGATTTAAGAGAAGTGTAGAACAGAAATATTCAGAATACAGACTATCTGTCTATGACTGATAGGAAATGATCTTTGCAGATATTTCTTTACCTTATCCATCACAGTCTTTCCCACACTTCTATGGGTAAATCTATACTCCTGTTCATTCAGGAATAAAGGCATCTCTCTTTTGGTTATTCCATGATAATCCCAGTAATATTATTCTTAATATTTCCGATTATTATGTTTAACCATAGTAGTCTATGATTATTTTCTTCATGGCCGATTTTCTAGTTGTTTACTTGTATTTCTTCATTTAGTGTATTAAAGCATTTCTCAGCATCAGTATTGAGTAATGCATCATATGATAATACACAGCACTGTTCTATGTTTTTCTTAAGTAACAAAACTGTATAATCATTAATGATCTTAACTTGAGGTACCGGGGATAGTTTTTCTCTTTATCTGTAGATAGAATACCAAGAATAGACTGTTGCTCACTTGAACGACTCGCATTATTCTTGGAGTTTACACCAATATTGAAGACATCTGCCTCATAGAAAAGGACGTTGGGCAGCTTGCCTGAATTGCTTATTGACATAAGAATTCTACACTTGTTTTCTAGAAGAAGTGCAGTCTGCTAGTTAACGTCTAGTATTGAACATAAATCTATTGCACTGATTCCTTTATTTTCATTGAAGAAAAGGAAAATACTTAAAAGGAGCTTGTATAGATCAAGCTTGCAGCTCTGAAAAATAGTGCCTGAAAGCAGTGAATGCTGCTTATGGCATGATCTGCTTTCAAGAACATATGAAGTCTTGGTCTTTCTTACACGCTTGACTAAGTAATACTTATGGCATCCGCAGCAATCACATGAGAAGCCAACAGGCCATTTCATGGATTTGAAAAATTCAATACAGTTATTGATGTTATTAGAATAGTTCTGAGTGAACTCATATAGAGAAGCTTTCTTTGGCTTTAATACTTTGTTTGACATGTGATTATACCTCTATCTGATTTCTAAACTAATTATAGAACAGATGGAAAATCTATGTGTTTGGTTCAGCTTCATGAACCCCGTTTAAGTGGTTCTTATGATATTTATTTTTCACTAACCTGTGGTTTGTAGGTATTCAAAAATCAAATAGAAAGGAGAATAAAAATAAATGAAAAAAATAATGATTAATTTATGTGCTTTTGCTTTAGTTTTATCATCTGTTTTAATTCCTGTTTATGCTAAAGATAATAACTATACTTACAGTGATAATCCATTTGAAATCAAAAACATTAATGCAAGAAAAAAGTTAAATACATATTTAAAGAAGAAAAATCAAAGAGGGAAAGCTATATCTGATAATATGGAATTAAAAAATTCAGAATTATACGCATCAGACACTTCCGATTTTTCTAAACTTACTCAAATTGCTGATGGAAATTATGACTTTGAATATTTATATACCTATAAAGACGAAAATGTAAGTGATGTAATAGCATACGATAAAACTGATTCCACATATATCTTATTGGAAGAAGATTTAGTAAATAATACATCAACAATGACTATTGACGAAGAAACATATTTAATAAATGAAAACAATTCTAATTTATCATTAGTCACTGAAAATGGATCTGAATTAATGTTTTATGAAGAAATTCTTGATAAAGATTATCCTGATCCTTTAATGCCTGCTGAGGGTGAAGAAGTGTTAAATGTAGATGGGGAAACCCCAACCACATATACAACTTGGAAAAAATTAGGAGGTCCATTTCATAAAACGTCAAAAATGACTTTTAAAGTTCTTGAAATAATAGGTATGGTTGGAAGTGCCGTTTCTTTGTTCGTTTCAGGTCCTTTGGGAAAAGTGGTATTTCTTTATTCTGTTGCTGTATCAGTTGGTTCAAGCGTTAAACCTACTATTCATATTAAGTTTTATCAATACGGAGCATCAGATTGTTTATCTTATATTAGAGAACAAAAATATTATTTCGGAGCATATAGTGAGATTTCAAAAAAGTGGTATGAACAGATAAAAACAAAAAGTGGCGCCGCAAAGGTAACTTATAGTTATTTTCACAGTCAACGTCCAGATTACACAGGTAATCCAGCATGTATGAATTATTAAAAAAAAGGACAATTATTTATTTGATAAGTTGTTTGGTATTCTTATTGTGTTGCTTTTTATACTTTGAAAATCATAAAAACAATGAACAACAATTAAATGTCGAAATATATTCAATAGAGTGTTGCCCATTATGTATTCAAGTAAAAAAATCGCTTCCAATAAAACTAAAGGATGAATTTGGAGATTTAGTCAATATAGAAGTTATTGATGTAGACGATAAAAATAATGAACAAAAGTATAAACAGTTAGTTAATTCTATTGATAATTTTAGTGATGAACACCTCAATAGATTTCCTGTTATAAATGTAAAGAATTATTTTATAATAATAGGATATAACTATTATTATGATGACGAAATCATAAATGATATAAAAAGAATGAATAAAAATAGTCATTTAGGTAAGAAATTAGAAAAGTCAAGATATATTTGGAGGAAACAAAATGATAATCAATAGATGTCCTTATTGTTCGGGTAAGTTAATTCATGGTTATATTAAAACAAGGGGTGAGGCTCTTGCATGGTCACCAAATCCTGAAAAACTACCCTTTATGACGAATAAATGGCATTTTGGGGAGGATGATATCAAGTTAGGACATTTTAGCTACTACAAAGGTGACAAAATTGATGCATACAAATGTAATACATGCAATATTATTATCATAAATGCAAATAAAGATTTATAAAACAGGAGAAAGTATATATGAAAAATAAAATAAAGAATCTAATCATTATACTTTTATTGGGGTTTTCAATTGTTTTTAATGGATATTTGTTTATTGAAAATAAAAATAAAGCTACAACCATAGTGCAGTTAAATAAAAAAACTAAAGAATTAGAAAAGTATAGTGAATTACTTGAAACTGGAACAGCTACAGAATATATGGATATTAAAGAAAGTGATGGTCTGATTTCTATGGCTTATTTATATCAAGATAAAGAGTTAATAGAAAGACATGGTATAGGGGTTATTATTGGTAAGCAATACTATAGGATAGGGATAGCCCTGAAATCGGTACAACATTAAATAAAAATTCAAAAATTATAAAGATTACAGACAATGAAATAGAATTTACATTTAACTTAAATAATGATACAGAAAAAAAGCGTTTAATAGTCCAAACTGAAAATAATGATATTCATTTTAAGTTAGAGGATGTATCATAAATCCTATCTTTTGAATAAAAACGGAAAAGCTTAATATAGGTTCTTTGAAAAAGTGAATTTATTTATAAGAGGAAAATCATGTGTAAAAACAAATGAAATGTAGTCATTGTGGGGAGGTTTTTACTACTATTCCAGATAGAAATAGTTTTGGAGAAGTATGTCTATGTAATACCTGCTTACAACAAGTACCTAATCTCACAATTACATCTACTAAACTGAAAAGTACTCATCTTTCTACAAAGCAGCTAGATGAAGCTATTCAGGCAATTGATCAACAGCTAGATAAATGTCATTTTTCTCAAGAAGTCAAAGAAGGAATTCATGCATATTTTGATAAGTATTATAAACAACGTCAAAGTATGGATAAACAAAAAGAAATCAATTCAAAACTAGATCACATCATAGAAAAAAATACTTCTAATGATTCGATGACGGAAGAAAAGTTCACAGAATTATTAGAAGAAAAGAATAACGATTATAACTTAGATTCTATTTTAGAATGTAATAATCTTTATGAATATGATGTAGTTACTGTTCATGATTCACATGGTAGGACAGATACAAATAGTTTGAAGAAGACATTAATAAGATATAGTGTACAGGGCTGGAGACTAAAGACAGCTTTCACAAATGAAATAGGCAGTAATATGGTAGGTGGTGCTATTGTAGGTGTTGGTGTAGGAAGCAATAGTACAAGTGATGAAGTTGTGCTTATTTTTGAAAGAAAAATAAGAAATGCGAAGAAATGATAATAGACCGAGCAATTGCTCGGTCTATTAGTCTACATATTTCTCTAAGAAATGAGTAATATTGCTTTGAACAAGTTTCTTCTCTTTATGATAAGATTCACCATGTGCGGCATCATTCACAATAAGTAATTTCTTTTCTGCCTGACAAGCATTATAGAGTTCTAATGCCATGTAAGTAGGCACAAAGTGATCCTGGTTACCATGTATAAATAATGTAGGTGTTTTAGACTTCTTGACTTGATTGACTGCACTGGCCTGTTTGAAGTTATACCCTACTGTCTTTTTTGATAATAATGTAGCACTAGGAAGTAATAAGAATGGTGGACATCCTTTATTCTTTAAGTAGTATTTGAATTCATCATAAGCACTTGTATAGCTGCAATCAGCGACAATAGCTTTCACATTATCAGATAATTCTTCACCACTTACCATGAGGACTGTTGCCCCACCCATGGATATACCATGTAAGACAATGCTCATAGGTTCATTATGGAAGTACTCTTCCATTTTTTTAATCCATTCTAATATATCTAAACGGTCCAGCCATCCAAAACCAATATAATGTCCTTCTGACTGTCCATGTGCTCTATTATCTGGAAGAAGGATATTATAACCAAGTTCATGATAGAAACGAATATAATATGCAAACTCACGATAATGGTAAGAATGGAATCCATGAACACAGATCACTAATTTATTAGAATCGGGATAAGGAAGGAACTGCCCTTCTAGCTTTAATCCATCATAAGAAGTGATTTCCATATCAATAAATGTCTGATGATCTAGCCATTGTTTATCATCTTCACTCATTGGATGTTTTAATCCTACTTTTTCTTTTTTGCGTCTTGTACATACTTTTTCTATCGCAATGCGCCCTGCTGCAAGATAAGTGGCAGATGCCGCAGCGGCTGCGCCTATTGTACCAATAATTACATTCTTCTTTTTCATGACAAAATGCCTCCTTTTATTCATTATATAAGATAATTTAAGAAGAATTCATGTACAAACAATTAAGTTTGAATAAATAATTGACAGATATATGAATTTGTAAATAGAAAAGGGTATCTTATAAAGCGATAAATATATGTTTTTAAGAAAGTTTTTGTGTTAGAATAATAACCGATATGAGGTGATTTTAATGACACAGGTTATAGGACCAGAACAGATGGATTTATTAGTAAGTGCAGTAAGAGATGGGAAGATTGTTGCATTTCCTACGGAAACTGTTTATGGCGTTGCCTGCTTATTCGATGATTTGAAGGGTCTTGATAGAATTATGGAAATCAAGAAACGTAACCCGAATAAAGCAGTGACTCTTATGTTGTCAGAAAAAGATGATGTAAAGAAGTATGGCTTAGTAGACGAGGGTACCCAGAGAGTGATTGATAAGTTTATGCCAGGTAGAATGACAATCGTATTAAAAAGACTGGATAGTGTGGATTCGAGACATGTTAGTGGAAAAGATACAATAGGTATTAGAATCCCAGACAGTTCTTTCGTTTTGTCACTCATTGATCAGACAGGGCCTTTATCAGTAACAAGTGCTAATTTATCTGGTCAAGGGAATACGACAAACGAAAAAGAAGTACTTGCACAGCTTGATGGACAGATTGATATGGTTGTCAGAGGACAGACTGCTTCGGCAACTGCATCTACAGTCGTGGATTTAAGTCAAGGTGATGTGAGAATACTAAGAGAAGGTTTAATTACCAAAGAAGAAATCGAGGAGGTATATTATGAAAATTGCAGTCGCTTGTGATCATGGTGGATTACGTTTAAAGAATGTTCTTATTGATGAAATGAAGAAACAGGGTTATGAAGTTGTAGACTATGGTACTTATACTGAAGACTCTTGTGATTATCCTGATTATGCATCTAAGGCAGCTAAAGCTGTTGCATCAGGAGAATGTGAGAAAGGTGTCGTTGTTTGTGGAACAGGCATTGGTGTATCAATTACATGTAATAAGGTAGATGGTATCCGCTGCGCATTATGTCATGATGTATTTAGTGCGAAAGCGACAAGAGCTCATAATGATACTAACATGATTGCAATGGGACAGAGAGTTATTGGAGAAGGACTTGCTGTTGAGATTCTTAATGCATGGCTTCATACTGATTTTGAAGGTGGAAGACATGTTAAGAGAATTGAAAAAATGATGGCTTTAGAAAAGGAGTAAGTATTATGAGAGATACAGAAGTATTTGCGAGCGTTGAGCGAGAATTGAATAGACAAAGAAACAATATTGAATTGATTGCTTCCGAAAACTTTGTATCTAAAGAAATTATGGAGCTTGCGGGCTCAGTTCTAACAAATAAATATGCTGAAGGATATCCAGCTAAGAGATATTATGGTGGATGTCAGTTTGTGGATGAAGTAGAAACATTGGCACAGGAAAGACTTAAGAAGTTATTTGGCTGTGAGTATGCAAATGTTCAGCCTCATTCTGGTGCACAAGCGAATACAGCTGTTTATTTTGCTTTATTACAGCCAGGTGATAAAGTACTAGGTATGTCTTTAAATGATGGTGGGCATTTAACTCATGGACATCCATTAAACTACTCTGGTAAGACTTATGAATTCCATGCTTATGGTGTTGATAAGGAAACAGAAAGAATCGATTATGATGAATATAAGAGATTATGTGAAGAAATCAAACCTAAGTTAGTTGTTGCAGGGGCAAGTGCTTATGCAAGAACTATTGATTTCAAATTCATGGCTGAAGTAGCACATAGTGTTGGCGCTATCTTTATGGTAGATATGGCACATATCGCTGGTTTAGTTGCTGCAGGAGATCATCCATCTCCATTCCCTTATGCAGATATCGTAACTACTACAACTCATAAGACTTTAAGAGGTCCTAGAGGTGGTGTTATCATGTGTAAGGAAAAGTATGCGAAAGATATTGATAGAGCTGTTTTCCCTGGTATGCAGGGTGGACCTCTTATGCATATTATTGCCGCTAAAGCAGCTTGCTTCTATGAAGCATTACAGCCTGAATTCAAGGAATATAGTCATCAAGTCATTAAGAATGCGAAAGCTTTAGAAGAATCTTTAAAGGAAGAAGGATTCCGTCTTGTAACTGGTGGTACTGATAATCACCTATTACTTATTGATGTAAAGAGCAGCTGTGGTATTACAGGTAAGAAGGCTCAGAGATTACTTGATGAAATCAATATTACAGCTAATAAGAATGCAATTCCTTTCGATACAGAAAAACCTTTCAAGGCTTCTGGAATCCGTGTTGGTACACCAGCAATGACCACAAAAGGATTCAAGGAAGATGACTTCAGAGAAGTTGGAAAGATTATTGCCTATCGTTTAAAGAATGAAGAAACTGATGAAGTAAAGAATGAATGTCTTGCGAGAGTAAAGAAGTTAACTGATAAAGTGACTATGTATGACGATATTAAATACTAGGAGGCCATAAGATGGTTAAAGTACTCAATCATGCATTAATTAAACACAAACTCTCAATTATGAGAGAAGAAAAGACATCAAACTATATTTTCAAGCAGAACCTTGATGAAATCGCAATGCTGATGGCTTATGAAGTCACAAAAGATTATCCTTTAAAAGAAAAGGAAATTGAAACACCTATTTGTAAGACAACTGGTTATGAACTAGATAGAGATATTATTCTTGTACCTATCTTACGTGCAGGTGTGGGTCTTGTGGACGGCTTCAGAAGAATCATTCCAACTGCGAAAGTAGGTCATATTGGTATGTATAGAGATGAAGAAACATTGATTCCTCATGAATATTATGCTAAATTTCCTATGGGATTAGAGAGCGCAAAGGTTATTGTTCTTGATCCTATGCTTGCTACTGGTGGTTCAGCTGATATGGCTATCCAAAATATCAAAGATCGTGGTGCGAAGGATATTGAACTTGTCTGTCTTGTGGGTGCACCTGAAGGTGTGAAATACATTGAAGAACATCATCCAGATGTAAAGCTTACTTTAGCTGCATTAGATGAAAAACTAAATGACAAGGGATATATTGTACCAGGTTTAGGAGATGCGGGAGACCGCTTGTTTGGTACTAATTAATGGGATTTGATGAATATGAAGTAAGAAGAACTTCTGTTAAAGTATTTCTTGCAGGATTGATTCTTGCGGTTATACTTTCCATCATTCTTCATTCAATCAGCTACTGCTTAGGGTTTGTATTAGGTTATCTTATTGATTTATTAATTTTACAGATCAATATGAAGATGACTGATACAATACTTTCTATCCAGACTGCAGGTAAGACAATTGCGGTTATGTTATTTATGGCTAAATTGTTTATTTTTGCCGCTGGTTTTGCGATAGCTGGATTCTTTCCAGAAATAGTAAATATGTATACTGTATTTCTGGGCTATCTAGTAGTAAAGATTTCTATTTATATACATGCATATGGAGAAAGGAGGCGTATGAGATAATGAAAATCACTATTCAGCCAGAACTGATATCATCATTGATTGTGACTGTGCTACTTTCTATTTTCTTTGTTTATGCAGGTAAAAAAATAAGAGAAGCAGATCCAACTAAGAGACCAAAAGGTGTGGTCCTTCTTGTTGAAACCGCCATTAAGATGGTTTATGACTACATGGGAACAATCATGCCTAAGAAATATGCGAAGAACTACTATCCTTATTTCTCTATGTTATTTGCATGGCTGTTGGTATCTAACTTATTTGGATTAACAGGTTTTGATGCGCCAACTACTAACTACTCAATCACGTTATCCTTAACATTAATTACATGGGTATTAATTCAGATCAATGCGATTAAGTATCAGGGTGTTGGCAGTTATATTAAGGGAACTTTGATTCCCCCAACAAACCTATTTGGTTTGGTTTCACCATTGATTTCTATATCAATGCGTATTTTCTGTAACTTATTGAGTGGTACATTTATTATGGCCTTAGTATATCAGGCAACATCATTCTTAAGTTACAAGTTGATTCCATTCAACTTTTTAGGACCAGTGGTAGCACCACTATTACATTGTTATTTCGATGTATTCTCTGGATGTGTACAAGCACTGGTATTCGTTACACTATCTTCAATTCTGATTTCTAATGAAAATCCAGATGAAGAATAAATGAAAAAATGTCAATAGGAGGAAATTGATTATGACAAGAGGTTTAATTGCAATCGCTGCTGGTATTGCAGTACTTGCAGGTTTAGGTACAGGTATTGGTGAAGGTTTAGTTGCCGCTCATGCAGTATCTGCAATTGGAAGAAATCCTGAGGCTGAAAGCAAGATCCGTACTACTATGATCTTAGGTATCGCCTTAACAGAAACAGTAGCCCTCTATGGTTTACTTATTTCTTTCATCTTATTATTCGTATTCAAATAAAAAATAGTTTAAGGAGGAAAAAACTATGCCAGATATAGCCGCAAAGTTATTTCCAAACCCTACCACTATGATTGTTCAGTTATGTTCCACTGCAATCATGCTTCTTCTGTTCAAGAAATATTTATGGAATTATGTATTAGAATTCTTCCAGAAGAGAGCTGATTTTATAGAAGGTAATATCAATGATGCGAAGGCTAAGAATGAAAAAGCATCTGAATATCTTCTAGAAAGTGAAAAGCAGGCTAAAGAAGCTGCAAAACAGTATAAAGAAATCATAGATCAGGCTAAGGAAGATGCCGTAAAGGCTAAGAGTAAAATCATGGATGAAGCTAACAAGCAGGCTCAAGAAAAGATTGAACAGGCTCGCCATGAAATTGAATCTGAAAAGCTTGCAGCACAGGATGAAATGAAGAAAGAAATTGTGGAAGTTGCTGTTGAAGTGGCTACTAAAGTCATGGATCAGAATATGAATACTGAAGTCAATAAAGCTTTAGTAGATGATTTCGTAAAACAGGTTGTTAACTAATGGATGCAAATGTTGCAGAACGTTATGCTGAAAGCTTATATCAGTTAGCGTTAGAAGATCATGCGCTAGAAGATTATCTAGCAGATATGAAACTAGTTGATACAGTTTTAGAAAGTAATCCAGAATTTGAAAAATTCTTCTCTCATGTGCTTGTAGATGATGAAGCAAAGTGTGCATTACTCGATAAAGGTTTTGGCACTTCAGTAAATCATTATGTATTGAATTTTCTTAAACTGCTTGTAAAGAAAAGAAGAACAAGATATATTGCGCCTATTACAAAAAGCTTTATTAAGATGAGTAATAAGCATCTTGGTATCGAGGAAGGCGTTATCTTCACACCTTTCGCATTAAGCGATGAACAGGTAAAAGCAATTGAAGAAGCGATTTCTCAGAAAGAAAACAAAACAATTACTTTAAGAACTGTTGAAGATAAGACACTTATTGGTGGTGTTAAGGTTCAGATTGAGAACCGTGTCTATGATGGCTCATTAAAGAACAAAGTCAGCAAGCTCAAGACTGAGCTGTTGAGAAAGTAGGTGACGCAAGTGGCATTAAGACCCGATGAAATCAGTGCTTTAATCAAAGAGCAGATTAAGCATTATGATGATGTCATGGAACAGAAAGACGTCGGAACAGTTATGACTGTTGGTGACGGTGTCAGTGTTGTTCATGGTTTAGACAATGCAATGCTAGGTGAATTGATCCTTTTCCCAGGTGATGTTTATGGTATGGTCATGAACCTAGATGAAGATAGTGTTGGTGTTACTTTATTAGGTAATGCGGACGAAATTAAAGAAGGCGACGAAGTAAGACGTACAGGTAAGATCATTGAAGTACCTGTAGGTGATGCAATGCTTGGTCGTGTCGTTAACCCTTTAGGACAGCCTATTGATGGTCAGGGTGAAATTATCACTACAAAGACTAGACCAATCGAAAGAGTAGCTCCTGGTGTTATGACAAGAAAATCAGTAGATCAGCCAGTACAGACTGGTATCACTACTATTGATGCAATTATTCCAGTTGGTAGAGGTCAGCGTGAGTTAATCATCGGTGACAGACAGACTGGTAAAACAGCTATCGCTGTTGATACAATCATCAACCAGAAAGGTCAGGATATGTATTGTATCTATGTTGCAATTGGCCAGAAAAACTCCACAGTTGCACAGGTTGTTGAAAAATTAAAGAAGGCAGGCGCAATGGATTATACTGTTGTTGTTTCTGCATCAGCTTCTGAACTTGCTCCAGTTCAGTATATTGCTCCTTATGCAGGTTGTGCTATTGCTGAAGAATGGCTTGACCAGGGTAAGGATGTATTAATCGTTTATGATGATTTAAGTAAGCATGCCGTAGCTTATCGTACAGTGTCTCTATTATTAAAGAGACCACCAGGACGTGAAGCTTATCCAGGTGATGTATTCTACTTACATTCAAGACTATTAGAAAGATCTTGTCGTTTAAATGAAGAAAATGGCGGAGGTTCTATCACTGCCCTTCCAATCATTGAAACACAGGCAGGGGATATCTCAGCATATATCCCTACTAACGTTATTTCTATTACTGATGGTCAGATCTTCTTACAGCAGGAATTATTCAATGCTGGTTTCAGACCTGCTATTGATACAGGTTTATCTGTATCACGTGTAGGTTCTACAGCACAGATCAAGGCTATGAAGCAGGTTTCTAGAAACTTGAAGTATGAATTAGCACAGTATGAAGAAATGCAGTCATTCGCACAGTTTGGTTCTGACTTAGATGCAGCAACTAAGAATGCGATTGAACATGGTGAACGTGTACGTGAAGTATTAAAACAGGCACAGTATGCACCAAGAGATGTTATTGATCAGATCATTACTCTATTTGCACTTGAAAATGGATTCGTTAAGAATGTTAAAGTGGAAAAGGTACAGGAATACATGGATGGTTTAGTAGAGAAGTTTGCTGTTGCACATAGTGATCTTCTTGATGAAATCAGAGAAAAGAAAGTATTATCTGATGAATTAACTGCTAAGTTGAAGGAAGCTGTTAAGGCTTATACAACTCAGTTCGAAAACTTACAGAAAGCTGAGGCTTAATTATGGCTGGGCAGATGCAAGCCATCAAGCGTCGTATCAAATCAATTGAATCTACTAAGAAAATCACAAGAGCTATGGAACTTGTTGCTAGCTCTAAGCTTTCTAAGACTAGAAATCAGTTGAATGACATGAAGCCTTATTATACACAGGTAAAGAATACTTGTGCACAGATCTTATCTTCTGCAGGAAATGATATTGATTCTCCTTATTTAGTATTAAATGATAAGGGTGAAGATGTTTATATTGTTATCACTTCTACTTTAGGATTATGCGGTGGATATAACTCTAATATCTTTAAGCAGGTTGAAGCATCAGTGAATGATGCCAAGAAGATTATTGCGATTGGTAATAAAGGCTTAAATCAGTTTAAGAAACATTTTAAAGGTGAAGTAGATGGTACTTATGTAGACCTTAATACGACCCTTGATTTTAGAAGTGTTGTGAGATTAGTTGCGTCACTTCTAGAAGGCTATAAGAAAAAAGAAATTAAGTCTATTCATATTGTATATACAGAATATGTGAATGATTTAACTTTTGTACCTAGAGATGTGACTCTTCTTCCACTTAAGGCAGAAGATCTTGTCTCTGATAAGAAATTCCATAAAGATACATTGTTTGAACCAAGTCCTGAATCAGTACTTGGAAGCTTAATTCCGATGTATTTACAGGCCGTTATCTATGGTTACTTGATTGAATCAGTGACTGCAGAAAATGCGTCTAGAAGAACATCTATGAAGAACGCAACAGACAATGCAAATGAATTAACAGATGAGTTGTTATTAAAATACAACCAGGCACGTCAGAGCGCGATTACGAGTGAAGTGAGTGAAATCGTTGCTGGTGCCAATGCACAATAAGAAGGAGGTGCCATATGGCTCTGAATGTTGGTAAGATTATCAAGGCTCAGGGTCCAGTTGTCGATGTACAGTTTGCTGCGGATAAAGATCTTCCAGATCTAAATACAGCCATTACAATTGATAACCATGGTGAAGAGTTAACTGTAGAAGTTGCTCAGCATATTGGTGATGATATTGTAAGATGTATCGCAATGGGTCCTACTGATGGTCTAACAAGAGGTATGGATGCTGTGGATACTAATGCACCTATTAGTGTTCCAGTAGGTAATAAAACACTTGGTAGAATGTTCAACGTATTAGGACATTCTATTGATGGTAAAGATGAATTGACTGAAGAAAAACATATGCCAATTCATAGATCAGCACCTACATTTGCTGATCAGAGAACAGAAACTGAAATTCTTGAAACAGGTATTAAAGTCGTTGACTTGATCTGTCCATTCATCAAGGGTGGTAAGATCGGATTGTTCGGTGGTGCCGGTGTAGGTAAGACAGTTCTTATCCAGGAATTCATCAACAATATCGCAACTGAACATAACGGTTTATCAGTATTCGCCGGTGTTGGTGAACGTTCTCGTGAAGGTAATGATTTGTACTATGAAATGAAAGAAAGTGGTGTATTAGATAAGACAACACTAGTGTTTGGTCAGATGAATGAACCACCTGGATCAAGACTTAGAGTTGCATTATCAGCACTTACTATGGCGGAATATTTCCGTGATGAACAGGGACAGGATGTCTTACTATTCATCGATAATATCTTCCGTTTCACTCAGGCTGGTTCAGAAGTATCTGCCCTACTTGGACGTGTTCCATCTCAGGCAGGTTATCAGCCAACTCTTGCAACTGAAATGGGTCAGTTACAGGAACGTATTACTTCAACTAAACAGGGTTCTATTACATCAGTACAGGCTGTTTATGTACCTGCTGATGATATGACTGACCCTGCTCCAGCAACTACATTCACACACCTTGATGCAAGAGTTGTACTTGATCGTAGTATTGCAGCATTAGGTATTTACCCTGCAGTAGATCCACTAAACTCTTCTTCTAGAGGTCTTGATCCAAACGTTGTTGGTAAAGAACATTATGAAGTGGCTCATGGAGTAACTCAGATGTTACAGAAATATCAGGAATTACAGGATATTATCGCAATTCTTGGTATGGATGAATTGAGTGAAGAAGATAAACTTATCGTTGCACGTGCAAGAAGAATTAGAAACTTCTTATCACAGCCATTTACTGTAGCTGAACAGTTCACAGGTTTAGATGGTAAGTATGTACATGTTGATGATACAGTAAAAGGATTTAAAGAAATTCTAGAAGGCAAATATGACGATTTACCAGAGCAGGCTTTCCATAATGTAGGTACTATTGAAGAAGCAGTAAAGAAAGCTGAAACTTTAAGTGAGTAAATTTCATTTACATATCGTCACTCCTAAAGGTACCTACAGGGATGTAGACGTAGATATTCTGAACATCAGAACAACTGATGGTCAGATGGGTATACTTGCTCACCATATGCCATTGGCGAGTGGTGTGGAAATCGCCGAAATGAATTATAGGATTGATAAAGACAGATATGAATTCGCTGTTGGTGGTGGATTTGTTTATGTAGATGGTGATAATACTGTTACACTTATTGTGAATGATATTGAATCACCAGAAGAAATCGACTTACGCAGAGCTGAAGAAGCAAAAGCAAGAGCTGAAGAGAGATTAAGATCAAAGAATCCAGATGTCGATTATCAGCGTGCTGAAATTGCGTTAAAGAAGGCTATTACACGTATTCATGTCAAAAACAATTACTAATATCCAGGGTTATTCCCTGGATTTTCTTTTGGAGATGTTATGAAGAGTGATTATGTGAGAGTGAAGGATTATATTCCTGATATATATGTGGAACTACGTTATGCAACAGAACGTAATTTTACACATACTAAAGTTTATGATTTTGATGAAGCGTATTTAAGGCTAGGTACTACACTTAAACTCAAGAAGGTTCAGGAAGAGTTAAAAGAAATAGGTTATAGCTTAAAAATCTGGGATGCTTATAGACCATTTACTGCACAACAATACTTCTGGAAACTTATTCATGATGATGAGTTTGTTGCTGATCCGACATATGGTCCCAAGACACATAATTTTGGAAATGTAGTTGATGTGACTCTTGTAAAGAGTGATGGAAGTGAAATAGCGATGCCTACAGAGTTTGATGATTTTACTAGTAAGGCAAGTAGAGATTATTCATGGTTAGCAGGAAGTCCTCTTAAACATGTTCTATTACTAGAAGAGACAATGGAAAAATATGGCTTCATAGCATATGAGGGAGAATGGTGGCATTATACAGATGAAGATTCTTATGACTATATAGAATTCAAGCCAAATGAAAGACACAGCTAATAATGCTGTGCCTTTTTGATTATGATATAAATGATAAATGTAAGAAGTATTCCAATACATGCACCTGTGGAATCTATGAGAACATCTTTAAAACTTGCACTGCGCCCTCCTACAAAGAACTGGTGGATCTCATCTGAACAGGCATAAAGAAAACTGATCAGTAGAGATAGACATGCTTTAAAGCGTATAGGATATTTTTTATATGTAAACAAAAGTGACATTGTGAGAATACTTAAGATGAAATACGCAAACATATGCGCACATTTACGAATAATGAATTCTAGGAAACCAAAAGCTGCAGGTGATAATGCAGATACTAAATCATGCCCTGTAAGACTCTTTGAAATATGTCCTAATAGATATAAGACAGAATGAGAAGAAGATGCACTTGCTGGACCTGTTTGGCTAGAGAAAAAGAATATAAGTCCCATCCAGGCAATGATGAGTAGAGTGAGTAGAATACGTAATACTTTTTTCTTCATTATTTTTTCTCCTTTCTTAGGGTATCAATATACATCAGGCAAAGAAAAAATACAAATGAATAAGAAATTATATACAAATGATAGTATATATAAGTAATGAAAATACTTTCATAAGGGGGTTACTGATTATTCAGGGTGATGGTATAATATATTTATCAGTAATATAGATGTCTAAGGATTCAAAAAAGAGTAGTTAAAACCATAATAATATGAGAACTAAATAGAAGAATTGAATCAATAGAGATCAAACAGACAAAAGAAAATATTTCATGCACGGCCCTTTCATTTTTCATAAATTTTAGGAAATAATGTGAATTATTTTACCTAAATTGATGATTAATAATGTAGATGTTAAAATTTTTTGATATGCGAAGGAGAGTACATTTATGAAGAAGACACTTTTTAAGTTTTGGATTATTATTTTATCTTGTTTTATGGTTTTAAGTAATGCATCTCTACTAGCCTATAGTGAAGATATCAGTGATAATGAAAAGAATGATATTGCGAATAGCTTTAGATATACCGATGGAGAAACTAGAGAAGGACATTCTATGAGTCTCTTTCTAAGTTCGGCAGTTGATTCTTCGTGGCCTCAGGATTCAAAAGCTATCGCAAAAGGTATTGATGTAAGTACCCATAATGAAAAGATTGACTGGAGAAGAGTAAAACAATCAGGTGTTGATTATGCGATTATTCGATGTGGATATGGTACAAATGAAACATCTCAGGATGACAAGAGATGGGAAGAGAATGTAAAGGGATGTGTAGAAAACAATATTCCTTATGGTGTGTATTTGTATTCTTATGCAGATACTGTCGCTAAGGCTTCTAGTGAAGCAGATCATGCGATTCGCTTATTACAAGGCAAGAAGTTAAGCTATCCTGTTTATTATGATTTAGAAGAATATGCAGTGCGTAATAAAGTGAGTAAGACAGGCATTGGTGATATTGCGGAAACATTCTGCAATAAGTTATCTGCAAAAGGATATACAGTAGGTATTTATGCCAGCAAGGATTGGTTTACGAATTACTTAACAGACAGTCGATTCTCTTCCTGGACGAAGTGGGTTGCACAATATAACAGTACTTGTACTTATACTGGTACTTATGATATGTGGCAATGTTCTTCTACTGGTAGCGTACCTGGAATTTCAGGACGTGTCGATCTGAACTATGCGTATAAGACGTTTAATGGTCCATCTAATGTGAATAAACCTCAATATTCTGATGGATTACATCAAGTCAATGGTGGACTTTACTATTATACAAATAACCAGATCAATAAATCTTATAATGGTATCGCATCCTATAATGGTAATGATTATCTGGTTGTGAATGGTAAGGTGGATACTTCTAAAACTGGATTTACCCAAGCAGGTGTGAACTGGTATATGTTGAATGCAGGTAAGGTGAATAAGAACTTTACTGACCTGTATTACTACAATAAGAACTGGTTCTATATCAATAAAGGTGTATTGGATTGGTCATTTAATGGTCCGGTTCCATACAACAACAATATCTATTATGTAGAAAGCAGCATGATTACCTGGAAGTATAATAATGTAGCAGCTTATAATGGCATTAAATATTACTTCTCAAGTAGTCAGATTGATTATGGATTTAATGATTTATTCTATACGGGTGATACCTGGTATTATATAAAAGGTGGAAAAGTAGATACAGGATTTAATAGTCTCTACTATTTCAATAATAATTGGTATTATATAGAAAATGGGCAAATTACCTGGACCTATACAAGTCTAGTTAAATATAATGGAGTTATTTATTATGTTGATCGTAGTATGATTAGATGGAATCATCGAGGCTTAGTAGAATCAAATGGTACTTTGTATTATGTTTCAAATAGTATGGTTGATTATAATTTCAATGACCTTTATGAACAGGATGGAAAATACTACTATATTAAGAATGGTCAGGTAGATAAGAGTTATACTGGTATTTGTAAATATAATGGTAAACGATATTATATTGAGAATGGTGTGATTAATTCGCAATATACAGGTGTTGTAGAGAATGGTGGAAATTATCTCTATGTCACTAAGGGAATTGTAGATGAAAATTATACCGCATTAACTTACTATAAGAACAACTGGTATTATTTTGATAATGGTTCAGTTAACTGGAACTACAGCAACTTAATTCTTTACAACAACATTTGGTACTATATTCATAAAGGTATGATTCATTGGGACTACAATGGTGTTGTTCAGTACTATCAGACAAAATATTGTGTGAAGAATGGTGAGGTTGCCTGGAATTATACAGGACTTGCACAAAGTGAAGATGGTACTTGGTACTATATTAAGAAGGGTGTTGTAGATTATAGTCATTCAGGACTTATTTATTATAATAATGAATGGTTCTATGTGGATCATGGTGTGATCAACTGGGATTATTGTAGTTTAGTTCTTTATGATAAGAGATGGTATTATGTGGATCATGGAAAAATTAATTGGGGCTATACTGACTTAGTGAAATATGGAGAAACATGGTACTATGTGAGAAATGGTGAAGTAGATTGGAATTTTACTGATGTCGTTTATTATTATGGCACTTGGTATTATGTGAAGAAAGGTAAGCTTGATTGGAACCACACAGGCTTATTCCAACACTCAGGTACTTGGTATTATGTAAAAGATGGACGTATCAACTATAGCTATAAAGGTCTTGTTTATCATTCTGGTAATTACTTCTATGTAGAAAATGGTGAGATAAACTGGAACTTCAATGGTTATGCCCAGGTGAACAATAAAGGAACTTACTATAAAGTAGTTAATGGTAAACGTGTTTAGAAATGATGAGTATGATCGATATCCTCCTATTAGGAGGATATTTTTTATGAGAAGAATTATTTACCTAAAAAAAGTGGATAAAGGGATATGTTTAGAGGAGTATTTAAACATTAAGTATAATAAAAATACAATCTGATACAAATAATTGATTATAAAGAACTATAAGGGTAGAATAAATATGGGATGATAATCCTATTCTAAAGAAAGGAGGCGACATTTCATGAAGAAACTAAGTAAGTTGTTATTAGGCTTGATTTTATCTTTTATGGTTATTCAGGTACCTCTTGCTTTGAATCATTCTGTTTATGCATTAGATGATGAAACAACAGAAGATGTGATTACACCAAAGTCTGGACTTATGTATGAAGATAATCAGTTTGTCTATTATTCAGATGGAGAAGTAAACAAAGACTTTAAAGGACTCGCTGAGTATGAAGGTGAAAAGTATTATGTACAGAATGGGACTGTAGATACAAAGTTAACTGATGTAGTCTATATTGATGGTACTTGGTACTATATTGATAAGGGTCGCTTGAATGAAGAAACAAGGGATGTTATTTATCATTGTGGTGGATGGTACTTTGTAGAGAATGGTACGATTGACTGGACTTATACAGGTGTAGTAGAACATTGTGGTGGCTACTTCTATGTTGAAAAAGGTCAGATCAACTGGGACTATACTGGTGCATGTAAAACAGATGGTGTTTTATACTACATTCGTAAAGGCTCTCTTGATACGAATAAGAATGGTTTAACATATGTTGATGGGACATGGTTCTTATTAGAAAAAGGTAAATTAAAGACTGATTATACTGGTTTAGTTCAGTATGAAGGTAGATGGTACTATGTTGAGAATGGTATTCTTAATTGGAGTTATACAGGTCTAACAAAGTACTATAGTACATGGTATATGGTTGTGAATGGCCAGTTAGACTGGAAATTCAATGATGTCACTTATTACTTTGGTACTTGGTACTATGTAAAGAATGGTGTTCTTGATTGGAATTATACAGGTTTAACACAACATTGTGGTACTTGGTATTATGTAGACCATGGTAGAATCAATTGGGATTATACAGGCTTAACACAGTATTATAGTACATGGTACATGGTTGTGAATGGACAGTTAGATTGGAATTTCACTAATCTAACTAAATACTATGGTACATGGTATTATGTAGAAAATGGTAAGTTAAACTGGAACTATACTGATTTATTCCAGTACTTTGGTACATGGTATTGTATTAGAGGCGGTGTTCTTGATTGGAACTATACAGGTTTAGCCTATCATGCAGGTAGTTATTACTACATTAATCATGGTGTATTAGATTGGAATTATTCTGGTTTTGCACAGATCGATGGTAAAGGCAGATACTATGAAGTAGTTAATGGTGTGATGGTTTATAGTGCTTTAGATAAGATGCGTGGATTAGTGCGTAATGAAACAAGTCCTACAAACTATATTATACTTGTAGATAGAGCGGCACATCGTGTAGGTATATTTAAGGGTGGTAAGAATAACTGGCAGGATGTACAGTATTATAAGTGCTGTGTTGGTAAACCTTCTACACCTACTGTAAGTGGTACGTATTATGTAGGTATTAAAGGTAAATACTTTAATACAGGCTCAAGAGGTAGATGCTGGTATTATACACAGATTACTGGTAACTACTTATTCCATTCAGTTATCTATGATAGACAGAATACTCCGAAGAATATTATTGATAATGCGATGGATGCAGCAGTCTCTCATGGTTGTGTAAGATTAGATATTAATCATGCGAAATGGATCTATGACAACATTCCTAAGAAGACTAAAGTAATTATTTATTAACATCTCAGGTTCCTCCTATTTAGGAGGAACTTTTTTTGTAGAGTACAATTTAATTGGGAGAATACCTCAATATGATGTATACTTATTCTGTATGAGTGTATCATGGAGGTTTTATGAAAAAAGATAAAGATATATTTGATAGAATCATGGAGTGGAAGATCTTAAGTATCTTTAATCCATTTTATAAGAAATATAAAGAAGTATTACTCTATTTATTCTTTGGTGGTTTAACGACTTTTATTAGCATCGGTTCTTATGCATTCTTTGATATTGGCATGCATATGGATCCAATGATTGCGAATATCTTTTCTTGGATATTAGCGGTATTATTTGCGTATATAACAAACCGTATCTGGGTATTTGATAGTAATGCGGAAGATATGAATGGGATTCTTAGAGAAATGGTTTCTTTCTTTGGAGGACGTGTTGCGACTCTTTTAATGGAAGAAGTCATCTTATATGTGGGTATTAAGTTATTAAGTATGAATAGTATTGGTGTAAAGGTTGCAGCACAGATTCTTGTGCTTATTGGAAATTATTTAATTAGTAAGCTATTTGTATTTAAGAAGTAATGAGGGGTATTTATATGAAAACGAAAAAGATAGAATATATCGATTTAGCGAATGTTATTGCGGCAATTGCAGTTGTATTTCTACATACAAATGGGTGTTTCTGGGAGTTTAATAAATCAAGATATTGGATTACTGCGAACTTAATTGAAAGTGTATTTATTTTTGCAGTTCCTGTATTCTTTATGATTTCAAGTGTGACATTGATGGATTATCAAAAGAGATATGATACAAAGACTTTCTTAAAGAAACGTTTCTCTAAGACAGTGATTCCATTTCTATTCTGGACATTTGTAGGTCTAGTATTTGATATTGTTTTCTTACACACACTTAAACCATCTGATTTAACTTTAAGAGTTCTAGTAGATGGTATTATTAATAATCAATTTGTGAGTATTTATTGGTTCTTTATGCCATTGTTTGGAATCTATTTATCTATTCCTCTATTTGCATCTATTTCGGAAGAAAAAAGAATCGAGCTATTTAAATATTTGTTTATCATTGGATTTATTTTTAATGGAACTATTCCATTCCTTCTATCAGCCTTTCATATTGATATAGCATGGCCTTTAGGAATTAATGTAGTAAGTGGTTATGCAATCTTTGTGGTAATGGGTTATTTGATTCATAAGATAGATTTTACACTTAATCAGAGGTGTATTATTTATATTCTTGGTTTGGCAGGTTTCTTAATGCATTTTGGTGGTACTTATTTTGAATCTTACGCATTAGGTGGTGTGAGTCAGATCTATAAGAATTTAATGCAGACCCCTATTTTGATGTATTCTGGTGCTATTTTCTTATTTATTAAACAGATCAGTAGTAAAGTCATGCAGACTAAAATATCTAAATATGTACAGTTCATTAAAAAATATACATTCCCTATTTATTTAATGCATTATTACATTATTGAAATCTTAAATAGATACCTACATCTTGCGAATTATACAAAGTCAATTATCTATCGTTTAGGTATGCCGCTCGTTGTGATTCCTATCACGATTATTTTAACTGCATTAATTCGAAAATTAAGAGTGGGAAAGAAAGTATTACCATAATTACACAAAAATTACACATAGATGGCCTTGTAATAAGGTATAATAACGGCAATGAGTGAATTACAGGTCATTTTGTGGTATAGTTAACTTAGTACGAACTTGACAATAAGGATGTGAATATGAGATGTATAAAAGGAAACTAAGAGGATGGGCAAAGCATTTAGATTTTTTAATTGCGGACCTGATTTGTTTACAGCTAGCCATTTTTCTAGCTTACTATATGCGTCATGGAATACTTGATTTATATACTAGATCATTGTATGTAAATATCGCTATAGTTATGACATTATTGGATATGTTGATTATTATATTCTTTAATATTTTAAAGAATATTTTAAAGCGTAATAACGTTACAGAAATGATAAAGGTAATAGAGAAATCATTATTATTAATGGTTGTATCTACTGCTTATATTTTCTATGCGCAGAAGGATGATGTATCACGTTTAACTTTAGGTTTTACATGTGTATTTGATGCAATGTTTACTTATATTGTGCATTGTGTTATGAAGCCAATTGTAAGACGTAGAAGAAAGAATAATAAGAAGTCATTGATCGTGATTACAGAGTCTGAGTATATTGATTCTATTACAGAGAATAAGAAAGCATTTGGCTTAGATGAATATCAGAGTGTTGGATTTGCGGTTCTAGATAAGAATATGGAAGGTCAGAAATCACATGGCTGGTCTATTGTCGCGTCTCAGGATACTGTCATAGATTATGTATTGAGACAGTGGATGGATGAAGCATTGGTTATTCTTCCTAGGGAAGGTGTTTTCTCAACTTCTTTAGTTAAAGACTTAGCTGAAATGGGTCTTGCAGTTCATGTAGAAATCAGTGAATATAACTCATTAAAGGGTTATCGTAAACAGTTTGAAAGAATGGGTAAAAACCAGGTATTGACTGTCAGCATGAACTCTATTAATGAATACGACTGGATTGCGAAGAGAATATTAGATATTTTAGGTGGTTTAGTAGGCTGCTTAATTACACTCATTCTAACAATTTTCTTAGCTCCTGCAATTTTTATTGCGTCTCCAGGACCAATCTTCTTTAAACAGAAGAGAGTTGGTAGAAATGGTAAAGTGTTCAATATGTATAAGTTTAGAAGTATGTATATGGACGCTGAAGAACGTAAGAAGGAACTTATGGCGCAGAATAGAGTCAAGGACGGTATGATGTTCAAACTTGAATATGACCCTCGTATTATTGGCTGTAAGAAGAAAGCCGACGGAACTATTAAGAAGGGTGTAGGTAACTTCATTAGAGACTGGTCTCTTGATGAATTTCCGCAGTTCTTTAATGTATTAAAGGGTGATATGAGTTTAGTAGGTACTAGACCTCCTACTCTTGATGAATGGAATAAGTATGAATTACGTCATAGAGCACGTCTTGCATTTAAGCCAGGTATTACAGGTATGTGGCAGGTAAGCGGTAGAAGTAATATCACTGACTTTGAAGAAATCGCAAGATTAGATAAAGAATATATCAAGAACTGGAAGTTCAGTCTTGATATTCAGATCTTATTGAAGACAGTACAGGTTGTTTTCAAAAAAGAAGGATCAATGTAAAGGAGTAATGAATATGCCATCAGTAAAGATTATTATTGCGACACATAAGAAGTATCGTATGCCTGATGATGAGATGTATGTTCCTGTACAGGTAGGTGCAGAAGGTAAGGATGATCTTGGATATACACGTGATAATACAGGTGATAATATTTCTTCTTTAAACCCACAGTTCTGTGAGTTAACAGGATTATATTGGGCTTGGAAGAATTTAGATGCAGATTATGTAGGTTTAGCGCATTATCGTAGACATTTTAGAGGTAAGAAGAAAACAAAGGATCCATTTGATTGTGTTCTTACTTCTAAGGAAGCAGAAGAATTATTAAAGGACAATGATATCTTAGTGACTAAGAGACGTAATTATTATATTGAAACAATTTATGATCATTATGTTCATACACTTTATCCAGAACCACTCGATGAAACAAGAAAGATTATTGAAGAGAAGTGTCCAGAGTATTTACCAGCTTTTGATAAACATATGAAAGAAAAGACAATGCATGCTTTTAATATGTTTGTGATGAAGAAAGAATATTTTGATGCTTATTGTGAATGGTTATTTGGTATTTTATTTGAATTGACAAAGAGATTTGAAGATGCTGAATATAATAGTTTCCATGCACGTTATCCAGGTAGAATTAGTGAATTATTATTAGATGTCTGGATGATGGAGAACGGTTATTCATGTAAGGAAGTGCCATTTGTTTATATGGAAAAGATCAACATGTTTAAAAAGGGAATGGGATTTTTAAAGGCTAAGTTCTTACATAAGAAGTATGGGGAGAGTTTTTAATGAGTTTATTTAAGAAAATAGTGACACTTGTACTCGCAATGAGTTTGATGACTGGATGTTCTTTGACTAATAATGCGGATTCACAGAAGGTATTTAATTTTGCAGATTCTGGTTATGTGACTTCACTTGATGCATCAAAGGCTATTGATGAAACATCTACGAATGTGATTCAGGCTTTTGGTGATGGTTTATATGCTTATAATGTGAAAAGTAAGTTAAAGCCTGCCATTGCGAAAAGCATGAAAGTCAGTGATGATGGTAAAACATATACTTTCGAAATTAGAAAGAATGTGAAATGGTCTAATGGGGATCCTGTGACTGCAGAGGACTTTGTATATGCATGGAAGAGAGCCTTATCTATGCGTTCTGATGCATCTAAGCTTCTTACATCTTATGGTGCAGCCATTGCAGGAGCAGATGAAATCTACAACGGTAGAAAGTCTGCAGATACATTAGGGGTTTATGTGAAGGATAAGAAGTTAGTCGTTAATCTTGCTTATAAGACATCACGTTTTATGGATTTAGTGACTCAGCCAGTATTCTTCCCATTAAATCAGAAGTTTGTAGAAGCACAGGGAGATCAGTATGCAACTTCTCCTAAGACATTATTGTCATGTGGGACATATAAGGTGTCTTCTATTTCTAAAGATAAGATTACTTTAAAGAAGAATAAGACATGTTATATCGCAAAGAAGACAAATATCGATTGTATTAATATGTATTTTGGAATCAGTAATGAAGATAAGATCAAGATGTTTGATGAAGGTAAGATTGACTTTGCGGCAGTGACTGGTGAAAATGCGAAGAAGTATGATGGTAAAGATTCAAGTACTGCAGATCCTGATAGTGTTATTTGGGATTTAGTGCCTAATTTCAAGGATCAGTATTTATCAGATGAAAGAGTACGTGAAGCAATGTCTTTATTACTTGAAAGAAAGAAATACAATAAACAGGTATTGCATGATGGAAGTCATAAGGCACAGGGATTACTTCCTATGGGAATCTGTTTCAACTCTAATAAGCAGTTTATTAGAGATGCTTCTAGTTATAAATTAAAGTATGACAAGAAAGAAGCAAAGAAAACTTTAAGTAAGCTTCTTAATGAATACAAATTGAAGAAATTCACATTTACTTTAACTTATACAAATGATTATCCAGCAACTAAGGCAATTGCGGATAAGATTAAAGATGATCTTGAAGCAACAAAACAAATCAAGGTGTATTTAAAAGAAGTAAATACTGTAGATTATAATCAGGCAGAACTTTCTTTATTACGTATCAAGGGTGTATGTAATGATGCTTATGATTATCTAGCCCCTCTTGCAGTCAATAACCAGGGTATTAATCATTATGCGAATAATGAATTCAATAACTACTTTAGAACTGCAGTGAACGCAAAGGATCAAGATGAACGTTACTATGCATTCTTAAATGCAGAAAGAGTCGCAATGCGTGACTATGCATTCATTCCAGTTGTCCATCAGGGACAGAGATACTTAATTAATATGGGTGTCACTGATTTGATTCGTAATTTCTGTGGTGCCCCATATAGCTTTAGATATATGTATATGCGTTAATGAGGGGGAGCGTAATTTGAAAGAAAAAGGTTTATTGCATAAAATACAAACTTCTAATTTTGGTATGTTGATGTTTGGTCTTTATTATTTTACATTATGGTTAGATTTATCTACTGTAAGTCATAGTTTTCCAAAAGCAGTTGTATTAATTAAACTGTTAAGATATTTGTGTTATCTATATTTTATATTCATTATATTCAGCAGATTAATAAGACTTGATATTGGTGAATATATCAATAAAATCAAATCATTTAATTCAAGACAATGGGTATTATTTGGTTTGTCTTTAGTTGCAGTAATAAGTATAGTGATTAATTTTGTTTTAACAAAAAACAAAACGTTGATATTCTTATTGCTCGCATTATGTTATGCTGCATGTTTTGATTTTGATTCTATGGTTGATTCAGTTACTAATATGCAGTTTCTAGTAATGGTTTTATTTATTACACTATGCTCATTTGGTATATTGTATGACTACGTTAATATGAGAACTGATGGAACAGCACGTCATTCTTTAGGATTTGGATATCCTACATACTTGGCACAATTAGTTTTGTTTTATATACTCCATGCGTCATATAGATGTAGATTTAAAGTTGATTTTAAGGAAATTGGTGTATATCAGTTATTAGTGTTATTTACTTATTTTGTAACAAACTCTAGAACTGAATTCTTAGTATCAGAATTAATAGTATTTTGTTTAGTATTAAATAAGTTTAACATTACTAAAAAGATAGAGAAATTGGTTGATGTTGTCAAAAAGTTGTTTTCATCATTATTCATTCTTTATCCAATTGGAAGTTTTGTGATTGTAAATATATTTGGTTATGCATTTAATCATGCTGACATCAATAGTTTTCTATTTAAGGCTTTTTCAAAGTTGAATGATGTATTATCTAACAGACTTTATCAGACATTTTATAACTTTAAAAGATCAGGATATAGTTTGTTTGGAAGTAATATAGATTTGGTTGGTTATTCATTAGATAATGCGAAAGAATATAGTATTATTCGAAGCAATTTCATTGATAATGAATACATGAGACTCTTGTTTGAAAATGGATGGATTTTCTTTATTTCATTCTTCATTATTTTAGCTGCAGTAATCTGGTATCTTTATAAGAATAAGAAAGACGGATTATTGTTCATTGCATTTATTACTACAACATTCAGTTTATTGAATCCTAGAATTACTTCACTTACATTTTCAATATTCTGTTTAACAATTATACCAGTACTAAATGATTTACTATTTAACCAAGGAGGACACTTAGATGAGTAAATATGATTATCTAGTAGTAGGATCAGGTCTTTATGGTGCTATTTTTGCCCATGAAGCAAATAAACGAGGAAAGAAGGTTCTTGTCATTGATAAGAGACCAAACATTGCAGGAAATATCTATACTGAAGAAGTAGAAGGTATCAATGTACATAAGTATGGTGCACATATCTTCCATACAAATAATAAGGAAGTATGGCAGTATATCACTCAGTTTGCAGAGTTCAACAGATTCACAAACTCACCTGTTGCAAACTATAAGGGAGAACTTTATTCACTTCCATTCAACATGTATACATTCAATAAGATGTGGGGAGTAGTGACTCCAGAAGAAGCTGCTGCAAAGATTGAAGAACAGAGACAGGAAATCAAGGGAGAACCAAAGAACCTTGAAGAACAGGCTATCTCACTTGTAGGTAGAGATATCTATGAAAAGCTCATCAAAGGCTATACAGAAAAGCAGTGGGGAAGACCATGTACAGAACTTCCATCATTCATCATCAAGAGATTACCAGTAAGACTTACTTTTGATAATAACTACTTCAATGCGTTATATCAGGGTATTCCAATGGGTGGCTATACAAAGATGGTAGAAAACATGTTGGAAGGTATTGAAGTAAGATTGAATACAGATTACCTAGAAAACAAGGAAGAACTAGACAGCCTTGCAGATAAGGTTGTTTATACAGGACCTATTGATGCTTACTTCAACTATAAGCTAGGTGCATTAGAATACAGATCAGTCAGATTTGAAACAGAAGTATTAGATAAGCCAAATTTCCAGGGAAATGCGGCAGTGAACTATACAGACGCAGAGACTCCATGGACAAGAATTATTGAACATAAATGGTTTGAATTCGGTACACAGCCTAAGACTGTCATCAGTAGAGAATACAGCTCTGAATGGAAGCTAGGAGATGAACCATACTATCCAGTCAATGATGAAAAGAATGGTGCCTTATATGCAGAATATAAGAAGCTAGGCGAAGCAGAAACTAAAGTGATCTTTGGTGGAAGACTAGGAGAATATAAGTATTATGATATGGATGCAGTTATTGCAGCTGCATTAGACAGAGTTAAAAAGGAATTTAATTAATTCCTTTTTTCTATATATGGACTTATAATATACATATATTTACGAGGTGATGCGAAATGAAAAAGGTATTAGTTTTTGGGATGACTGATAATCCAGGTGGTATGGAAAGCGTCATTATGAATTATTACAGACATATTGATCGTTCAGTTTTACAATTTGAATTCCTATGTAATACAGAAAAAGTAGCATATGAAGATGAAATCAGAAAACTGGGTGGTGTTATTCATAATATATGTGCCAGAAGTAAGAATTTAAAACAATATAAACATGATATGAAAGATTTCTTCGAAAACAATGCTGATAAATATTGTGCATTATGGTTTAATACATGTTCTTTATCAAATATTGATTATTTACTATATGCAAAAAAATATCATATTCATAAAAGAATTATACATTGTCATAATGCGGCAAATGGTGGAGACTCTTTTTTAAGAAATCTACTTCATAAATATCATCAAAGAAAAGTATTTAAGTATGCAACAGATTTTTGGACTTGTAATCAGGATTCTGATTTATGGTTCTTTGGAAAAGCTAGTGAAGAACTTCCAAATTATAGAGTCATTTATAATGCGATTGATTTAGACTATTTTGCACCTAGTGATGAAGTAAGAAAAGATTATAGAAGTAAATTGAATATTTCTAATGAGATTTTACTTGGACATGATGGAAGATTTCATTATCAAAAGAATCAGGAATTCTTAATTAAAGTAATGAATGAATTAAACCAAAGATATCCAGATAAATATAAGCTAATATTAATTGGACAAGGTGAAAGCATGAAGATGATTCAAGATATGATTAATGAATATCATCTTCAGAATTCAGTAATATTACCTGGTGTTGTAAGTAATGTGAATGATTATTTACAAGCAATGGATATTTTTTGCTTCCCTTCTCGTTTTGAGGGATTAGGACTTTCATTAGTAGAAGCAGAAGCAAATGGATTACCTTGTGTTATTTCTAATACTATTCCTAAAGAAGCTGTTGTGAATAAAGCAGTAGATGCACTAGGTATTGAAGATAGTAATATTAATGAATGGGTAGATAGCATAGAAGCCTTTTCAAAAACTAGTAAATGTTTAAATAGAGAAGATTTTATAAATAATCATTATGATATCGATTTAGAAGCAAAGGTAGTACAAGATATTTTATTACAAACTAATTAATTATCTTCAACTTTTATGTATTTTGATTTATAATGATTCCGTTTTTGCACAAGGAAAGAGAGGTCTTGTATGAAAAAGCAGAAATCACTTAAGTTGAATTTCATTATGAATGCATTACTTACAATGTCTTCATTCATATTCCCACTTATTACATTCCCATATGTATCGAGAGTATTAGGACCTACAGGAACAGGTCAGGTTAACTTTGCGACATCATTGATTACTTATTTCTCTATGTTTGCACAGTTAGGTATTCCAACATATGGTATCAAAGTATGTGCACAGGTAAGAGATGATCATGAAAAATTAACAAGAACAACACAGGAATTACTAATTATTAATCTTGTCATGACCGTAGTCTCTTATATTGCGTTTATTATTGCGTTATTCACAGTACCAAAGCTTGCATCTGATAAGATATTGTATGTGATTACTAGTAGTACTATCTTACTTACTACAATAGGTATGGAATGGCTCTATAAAGCACTAGAACAATATACATATATCACTATCCGTTCTATTATCTTCAAGTTTATCGGACTTGTTGCAATGTTCATGTTAGTACGAACAAAAAACGACTATGTGATGTATGCGGGTATTACAGTATTTGCGGCGAGTGCTTCATTTGTGCTTAACTTATTAAATGCCCATAAGTATATTGGGTTAAAACCAGTTGGACATTATAACTTTAAAAGACATTTTAAGCCAGTCGCTATCTTCTTTGCGATGAGTTGTGCAACTACAATCTATACTAATCTAGATTCAGTTATGTTGGGTTTCATGGCTACTAATGCAGATGTTGGTTACTATGGTGCAGCCGTCAAGATCAAGAATATTTTAGTATCCATTGTTACGTCATTAGGTACTGTATTACTTCCAAGAGCGGCTTATTATATTGAACATCAGCAGATGGATGAATTTAAGAAGTTGAGTAGAAAGGCATTAAACTTTGTATTCCTAGTCGCTTTACCAATGATGATTTATTTCATGCTTTTCGCAAAGCAGGGAATCTATTTCCTATCAGGTGATGCTTTTGGACCAGCCGTTGTGCCAATGCAGCTTATTATGCCTACCCTGCTTCTTATTGGTATTACCAATATTTTAGGTATTCAGATTCTTGTACCATTAGGATATGAAAAAGCTGTACTTGTATCTGAAATAGTTGGTGCAGTGATTGACTTAGTAGTGAATGCATTATTGATTCCAGTATATCAATCAAGTGGTGCAGCCATTGGTACATTACTTGCAGAATTTGCAGTTATGGTCGTACAGTGTGTTGCGTTAAAGAATGAAATCAAAACAGCCTTTAGTGATATTAAATACTTAAAGATTATTCTTGCGATTATTCTTGCATCACTTGCATCTTTCTGGGTGACTGCATTAAATCTACATGTATTTATTACACTCGTTATTTCAGCTATCTTGTTCTTTGGTGTATATGGTCTTGTACTCATTATCATGAAAGAAAAACTTGTAATTGAAATATTGACACAAATCTTTAGTAAGTTAAAACATAAAAGCGCATAATCTGCGCTTTTTGACTTATAAAACAATAAAGGGTATACTTTTATTGTAATGACTAATGGATATGAATGATGTAAAATAATTATATTCATACGAAGGAGGAAATCAGAGATATGCCTGATAAACAGAGAATCGGTATTTTAGGAGCTGGTACATGGGGTATGGCTCTCGCAAGAATGCTTGCTGATTGTGATAAGGAAGTTACAGTGTGGTCTGCACTTCCACAGGAAGTAGAACAATTAAGTACTACGCATACACATCCGAAACTTCCTGGTGTGGATTTTCCTGAAACCATTCGTTATACAACAGATATAGAAGAAGCATGTACTGATCAGAATATTATTATGTTTGCAGTTCCTTCTATATTTGTAAGAAGCACAGCTGAGAAGGCTAAACCTTATATTAAAGACCATCAGATTATTGTGGATGTTGCGAAAGGTATTGAAGCAGATACATTCATGACCCTCACTGAAGTGATTGAAGATGTACTTGATAATGACACATTACATTTAGTTGCTTTATCTGGACCAACTCATGCCGAAGAAGTAGCAAGAGGATTGCCTACTGCCATCGTATCAGCATGTAAGAATCTAGATGCGGCTAAATATGTACAGAAGTTCTTCAGTAGTCCATTTATGCGAGTTTATACAAATAACGATGTAAAAGGAATTGAAATCTGTGGTGCATTAAAAAATATTATTGCGTTAGCTGCAGGTATTTCTGGAGGCTTAGGCTATGGAGATAATGCCCGTGCTGCTTTAATCACAAGAGGTCTTGCTGAAATGGAGAGACTGGGTGGTAGAATTGGATGTACACCACATACATTTAGTGGATTAACAGGTATGGGTGATTTAATTGTCACTTGTACAAGTGAATTTAGTAGAAACAACCAGGCTGGTCATTTGATTGGTGAAGGAAAGACACCTGCAGAAGCAGTGAAAGAAGTTGGCATGGTTGTAGAAGGAATTAATGCATTACCAGCAGCTGTTCAACTTGCGGAAACTTATAAAGTGGATATGCCTATTGTGATGACTGTCAATGAAATCGTTAATGAAGGCTTGAATCCAAAGGATGCAGTGAATGCATTATTACAGAGAGATTTAAAATCAGAAACACCTCTTCCATCTATTAATGATGTATTTGAAGAGTCAGTATTAAGAAAGACGAGGAAAAGTGGAATGAAGAGAGTTATTACTTATGGTACTTTTGACTTATTACATTATGGTCATATCAATCTATTAAGAAGAGCAAAAGAATTAGGAGATTACCTAATTGTTGGTTTATCAACAGATGAATTCAACTGGAATGAAAAACAGAAGAAATGTTATTTTACATATGAACAGAGAAAACAGCTACTTGAATCAGTAAGATATGTAGATTTAGTTATCCCTGAATGTGGATGGGATCAGAAACGTAAAGATGTTCATGAATATCACGTTGATACATTTGTTATGGGGGATGACTGGAAAGGTCAGTTTGACTTCTTAGAAGAAGAAGGCGCTGAAGTCGTTTATTTACCAAGAACTCCTGAAATCAGTACTACAAGAATCAAAAAAGACTTGAATAAATAGTCATAATTTAACTTGTGAATGAAAATGATATGTAATTTTTGTGTATTTATCCCGTTAAAGGTTTTCATTTTTTCATTTACGAGTATAATGACGAATGAACCCGAATATTAGGAGGTAGTTATGAAATTTATTACATCACGTGCCTTGATTCTAGGTATCCAGGCTGTTGTGAGTGCAGTGCTCGCATTCTTTGTGGTGAAGATTGGAATCTTACCAACAAAGTATTTAATGGCTGCATTTGCAATACTCGTTGTATTATGGCTATTAATGTTATTGTTTACTAAGCCATCAAAGAAAAACAAAGTTGGAAGACCTTTAGTAGGTAAAATAGTTTCTCTTGTATTAAGTATCGCAATGGTTTTTGGTACTAGTAAAATCATCAAAGGTGACTCATTCCTTTCATCTCTTACTAATGTAGGTACTGAAACAACTACTTATTCTTTAGTTGTACTAAAGAGCAGTGGTTATAAGACTGTTTCTTCATTAAAAGGTAAAACAATCGATTATTATACAAACGATAAAAAGAAAGCTATGGAAGTAAAAGATGAGTTACAGAAACAGATTAAATTTCATGGTAATGGAGAAGAAGATAACGCTAAGTTAGCATCAGATTTATATACTGGTGATTGTGATGCAATTCTTTTAAATGAAAGTTATCGTGATTTAATCAAGGAAACATATAGTAACTTTGATTCAAAGACTAAAGTATTATGGCAGACTAAGCTTGTAGAAAAAGTTGAAAATACTGCATCTGATATTAACGTTACTAAGAAACCTTTCGTATGTTATATCAGTGGTGTTGACTCACGTGGCGGTGTAAATGAAAACAGCCGTTCAGATGTTAACTTATTAGTGACTGTTAATCCAAATAATGGTCAGATCTTAATGACAAGTATTCCAAGAGACTACTATGTAAAACTTGCAAACTGTGGTAAGAAAGATAAATTAACACATTCTGCTTTATATGGTGGTACAGATAACAGTGTAAAGACTATTGAAGACTTCTTAGATATCGATATTGATTTCTATGCAAGAGTTGATTTCCAGTCAGTTATCCAGTTAGTTGATGCACTTGGTGGTATTGATATTTATTCTGATAAGGCATTTATTCCATATACAGACCATGGTATTAAGATTCCTGAAGGTAATGTTCATATGAATGGTCGTATGGCACTTGCTTTCGCAAGAGAACGTTATACTTATAAGTCTGGTGACCAGCATAGAACTGAAAACCAGCAGGCTGTATTACAGGCTATTATCAAGAAAGCAGTATCTCCAAAGATTCTTACTAACTATAGTGAAATCTTAGATTCTATCAAAGATACATTCACTACAAATATGCCATCTTCAAGCATCAGAGCTTTAGTTAATAAGCAGTTAGATGACAATATCAAATGGGATTTCCAGAAATCATTCTTAAAGGGTGAAGGTGTCATCCAGACAGGTGGATATTCAATGCCTAAGACTAGATTATGGTATTGCATCCCAGATGAAGAAAGTATCAAATTAAATTCTAAGTATATCAACGCTATGTGTGATGGTAAGAAGATCGATACTGAAAAGAAAATCTTTGATGTAGAAAAAGCTGAAAAAGAAGCAAAAGAAAATAACTAATTAAGAGACGGGGGCTTGGATAGCCCTCGTTTTGTATTACAAATTATGGTATTATTGAAGAGACGAAAGAAGGACATCAATATGAAATATGATTATCTAGTAGTAGGATCAGGTCTTTATGGTGCTATTTTTGCCCATGAAGCAAATAAACGAGGAAAGAAGGTTCTTGTCATTGATAAGAGACCTAACATTGCAGGAAATATCTACACTGAAGAAGTAGAAGGTATCAATGTACATAAGTATGGTGCACATATCTTCCATACAAATAATAAGGAAGTATGGCAGTATATCACTCAGTTTGCAGAGTTCAACAGATTCACAAACTCACCTGTTGCAAACTATAAGGGAGAACTTTATTCACTTCCATTCAACATGTATACATTCAATAAGATGTGGGGAGTAGTGACTCCAGAAGAAGCTGCTGCAAAGATTGAAGAACAGAGACAGGAAATCAAGGGAGAACCAAAGAACCTTGAAGAACAGGCTATCTCACTTGTAGGTAGAGATATCTATGAAAAGCTCATCAAAGGCTATACAGAAAAACAATGGGGAAGACCATGTACAGAACTTCCATCATTCATTATCAAGAGATTACCAGTAAGACTTACTTTTGATAATAACTACTTCAATGCGTTATATCAGGGTATACCAATGGGTGGCTATACGAAGATGGTAGAAAACATGTTGGAAGGTATTGAAGTAAGATTGAATACAGATTACCTAGAAAACAAGGAAGAACTAGACAGCCTTGCAGATAAGGTTGTTTATACAGGACCTATTGATGCTTACTTCAACTATAAGCTAGGTACATTAGAATACAGATCAGTCAGATTTGAAACAGAAGTATTAGATAAGCCAAATTTCCAGGGAAATGCGGCAGTGAACTATACAGACGCGGAAACTCCATGGACAAGAATTATTGAACATAAATGGTTTGAATTCGGTACACAGCCTAAGACTGTCATCAGTAGAGAATACAGCTCTGAATGGAAGCTAGGAGATGAACCATACTATCCAGTCAATGATGAAAAGAATGGTGCCTTATATGCAGAATATAAGAAGCTAGGCGAAGCAGAAACTAAAGTGATCTTTGGTGGAAGACTAGGAGAATATAAGTATTATGATATGGATGCAGTTATTGCGGCTGCGTTAGATAAAGTAAAAGAGGTATTTGAATAATGAAAAATTTAGTATCTATTATTATTCCTGTATATCGTGGGAATCCTGTATATTTTAATAAGACAATTGAAAGCTGTTTAAGTCAGACTTATAAAAATGTAGAAGTGATTATTATTGATAATGGGTTTAATGATGAATTACAGGATACATTGAATGAATTAAATACAAAAGAAAATGTGACAGTTATTAAGAATTCTAAGAGTGGTGTATGTTCAGGTAGAAACCTTGGTGTAAAGAATGCGAAAGGTGACTATATTATGTTTCTAGATGCAGATGACTGGATTGAAAGTAATGCCTGTAAAATACTTCTAAATCATGCAGTAGAAGCTGAAGCAGATTGTGTTATCTGTAATTATAGTAGAGATTATAGTGATCATAGTGAAAAGATGCTTCATTATATAAGAGATACAATGTACAGTGACTGGAAGGATTATTTAAAGGATCTTTTAAATGTTCAGGCGGGTGTAGGATTCTGTTGGGGAAAATTGATTAAAGCCTCTACTATTGAAGATGTATTATTAAATGAAGAATTGAGTCTTGCAGAAGATGCAGAATATTGTGCACGTGCTTCACAGAAGTGGAACGTAATTGTGGGAGATGAGCATCCACTTGTTCATTATGTATTTAATGATCAGTCTGCTGTACGTAAGTTTGATACAGCTTATGCAGATAAGTTCCTCTTATCTATGAAAGCAGTAGAAGAAGATTTAAAAGATGTTATGGCAGAGGACAAGAATATAGAAACATTATTCTATAACTTTGTAAGTTATCATGTTTTACTTATTCTTGTGAATTACTGTGCACATCCACAAAATAAAGATAATGCGATGTCTTCTTTAAATACATTAATGAAGAATGATTTATTTAAACGTGCTGTAAAGAACTCTAACTATAATGGTATCTCTATTACACGTAAAGTACCATTATGGTTCTTAAAGCATAAGATGAATAGATTCGCATTACTTGTAGGACAAGTAAGACAGAAACAATTTTCTAAGAGTAAATAAGGAGAGTAAAATGGAAAAGTATTATTTAAATTTAACAGCTGATAATAAATTTGACGCAGGGTCAAAAGCAGTAAAAGACTGTTATCAGATTTTAAAAGAAAATGGGTTTAAAAACTATGACATTAACAACAAAAAAGAGGGAAATAAAGTAATAAAAAAGTTATATAACATTTGTGCTTTAAGAAAGTTCTATGGGTTCCCAAATGATTCTCTTATTGTTTTTCCTCATCCGATTTACACAGAAACTCAGTATATTAATATATTGAAAAAAATTAAGAAAAAGAAAAATTTAACTTATGTATTTTTAATTCATGATTTAGAAACCTTAAGAGGATTATTCCTTGATGATAGGGAAAAGTTTGAATTATGGGATAAGACAATGCTTGAAATTGCAGATTATATTATCTCTCATAATGACAAAATGACAGAATACTTAATTGATTATGGAATTCCTAGAGATAGAATTTTTGATTTAGAAGTATTTGACTATTTATATCCAAATGAAAATACTATAACTTATGATAAATCAGTATTATTAGCAGGTAACTTAAACCCTCAAAAGAGTAATTATATTAGTCAGTTAAAGAATATCAAAAATGTAAATTTTGAGTTATATGGTGTCAACTGCAGTGATGAATGTTTAGCTGATAACGTGAACTATAATGGTGCTTTCCCACCTGATGATGTTCCTGCTCAATTAACAAAAGGTTTTGGTTTAGTTTGGGACGGGTCATCTGTTGATGAATGTACAGGTAATACAGGTAATTATTTGCGTTATAACAATCCACATAAACTTTCTTTATATCTTGCATCAGGTATTCCAGTTATTGTATGGAAACAGTCTGCTGAAGCAGGATTCGTAGAAAAATACAATGTTGGTTTTGCGGTAGAGTCACTTAATGAATTAACTGATATTATGAGTGATATGACAGAAGAAAAGTACTTTGATATTGTGAAAAATGTGAAGGATGTTTCTAACAAAGTACGTAACGGATATTTCTTAAGTAAATCACTAGAAACAATCAAAAAGCTATAATCGTTAATACAGAATCTAAGAAGATGCAGGATTTCTTCTTATCACTATAAACCTTCGTGAGAAGGTTTTTTAATGGTGTGCCGGGCATGGCACTAATTCAGTCGGAGATAGTCCGACCACAGGTAGTTACCGCCAAGTGTAGTG